>JBDSEA010000185.1:0-5281 GCA_039920305.1 Chitinophagales bacterium | reverse complement strand
GCCGGAAGCCCTGGAAACATGTTTTTCACAGGGTATCCAGGTGGTGCTACCCATAAGTGACTGGTATGACCCATACAATGATGGATCGAACATGTTTT
This sequence comes from Chitinophagales bacterium, assembly GCA_039920305.1. GTDB lineage: Bacteria > Bacteroidota > Bacteroidia > Chitinophagales > UBA10324 > DASRAJ01. The sequence goes on along the minus strand of JBDSEA010000185.1, from coordinate 5,183 downwards.
TTATCTCAAGGTTAATAACAGGTGTATTATCAGCATGAAAAACCTCCAGATCATTTTCATATACCACATGAAGAATCACATTGTTGTAAGCACTGTCATGCTGATGCCGGTGGTGGTTCCATTCTGACGCCTTTACATGAATCTCAGTGGTACCCGCCCACTCCGTTTGCCCGATCCGTATTCTGGAATTCAAAAAGTCAGGCCCTGCATTGGAATTATGCTCCCCTGCCTTTATAATTTGAATCCTTTCACCTGCTGTAGTTTGTAATTGCTCCATCCGAAGCAGCTTCATCTTCCAGAGGTAATGAAGAAATTTTTCCGTCATGCTGAATAAAGATGAAACTTTATTTTTACTCCAATGAAAATAAGGTTCCTCCAGCTCTTTTCTCTATTCATAATGGCATTGATTCCATGCTTGGCAAGCGCGCAATTGATGCATAAGGATTCAGTTTTTGAGGAGAAGAATAATGTCTATTCCTATGTTGAGCAGATGCCCGAATTCCCGGGTGGACAAGCAGAGCTGATGAAATTTCTTCAGCAAAATCTTAATTATCCGTCTGACGCCCGTGCTGCGGGTGCTGAGGGTAGGGTTGTAGCACAGTTTGTGGTGAATGAGGATGGCTCCATCTCGTCCATTAAAATTATAAGGAGTGTTTTTCCGAGTTGTGACAGTGAGGTGGTAGCGATACTTAGCCGAATGCCAAAATGGACACCGGGCATGCAAAATGGCTCTGTGGTAAAAGTGTATTTCATGCTGCCTGTTACTTTCAAACTGAATGAAGAAGACTATACAAAGCCAAACATTACCCTGCCATATTATGCTGAAGGCGGGGACTCGCTGCGCTCTTTCATTCAAAAAAACATTCAGTATCCAAAAGCCGCAAAGAAGACCAGGGTTGAAGGAATTGTGGTTTTATCGTTTGAAGTTGATTCCATCGGTCAGGCAAAAAATATTAAGATTTACAAGGGTATTGGGAGTGGCTGTGATGAAGAAGCCATTCGTATATTAAAATTAATTTCTCACTGGATCCCCGGAACCCGGGACGGGAAAAATGTTACGATGCCCTTTTATATGAATGTGGATTTTAAACCCGCGGCAAAGAAGTAGCTGTCAGATTTTGTCCGGCATAATTTCATTCAGCAGCGTTTCCATTTCCGATTGAAACATTACAGCTTTCTTTCTCGCCTCCTCCGAAAAATCATGATCGGATGAAGCGTAAATAATCTCCCGCGATACATTCACAAGCAATCCGCATCGCTCATTCATTCCATTCCGGGAAATCAACTTCAGGTTTCCGCCCTGAGCACCAACACCGGGTACGAGAAAAAAATGATCTGGCGCCAGCTCACGTATGTGTGAGAACATCTCCGGATGAGTCGCACCTATTACATACATCATGTTCATGGCATTGCCCCAATCCTGCGAGCGAAGGATTACTTCCTCGTAAAAAAGATTTGAATTACCGGCCTGGAGCCCGGCGTTTAGTTGAAAATCTTTACTCCCGCTATTTGACGTAAGTGCAAGAAGAATCACCCACTTGTTTTTGTATTGCAGGAAAGGGGTTACCGAATCTTCTCCCATATATGGTGCAACGGTGAGTGCGTCAAAGTTAAAACCTGATTTTTCTTTTTCGAAGAATGCGCGGGCATACATTGCAGATGTGTTTCCGATATCTCCGCGCTTGGCATCGGCAATGGTGAAAATATTCCCGGGAATGTAGTTGAATGTTTTTTGCATGCTCTCCCAGCCCATCACCCCATTTGCCTCATAAAAGGCTGTATTGATCTTATAGGCTACACACAGCTCATGGGTTGAGTCAATGATTTGCCGGTTAAATTCAAATACCGGATCAGGGAATGATAGCAAATGCTTTGGTATTTTTTCAAGGTCTGTATCAAGACCAATGCAGAGAAAGGATTTTTTCTGCATTATATTTTCAAATAATTCTTGCCGGGTCAAAAAAGCTCCTTGTTTACTATGAAGAATTAACCATTCATTTTCTCATATCGCTTCAACCCTTGCAATTTCCGGCACGGCTCGCCTGACTGTTTCCTCCACCCCTGCAGTCATCGTCATCTCACTCATCGGGCAATCCTCACAATTGCCAAGTAACCTGAGCTTAACAACCATGGCATCAGTTATTTCTATTACTTCCACATTCCCACCATCCGTTTTTAAATAAGGACGGATGGTATTGAGTGATGCTTCAACCTTATCCCGCAGTAACTGTTTTTTCTTCTTTGTCATGCTTGTAATTCCTATGCGATGGATGATATAAAGCCCTGAATATTATCTCACCATTTCAACAACTATAGTACCTTCCAAATTAGCATTCCGGATGGCAACATTTCTTGCTACTTCCCCTGCAAGATCAAGAAAGGCACGTGAAGTAATATTCTCTTCAGCGTTCATGATCACAGGAAGCCCGTTGTCACCACCTTCCCGGATGCTTTGCACTATCGGAATTTCTCCAAGGAAAGGAACATTGAATTCATCCGCTAATTTTCTGCCACCTCCTTTGCCAAACAAATAGTACCGGTTATCCGGAAGTTCTTTAGGGGTAAAATAAGCCATGTTTTCCACCACCCCGATTACGGGAACATTAATTGGATGAATGTTGAACATACCCACTGCTTTTCTGGCATCTGCAAGAGCTACTTCCTGGGGAGTAGTAACGATCACGGCACCTGTAACCGGTACTGTTTGCACGAGTGTGAGATGAATGTCACCCGTACCCGGAGGAAGATCAATGATCAGATAATCCAAATCACCCCACTCACAATCCGTTACAAATTGCTTGAGGGCTGATGAAACCATGGGCCCACGCCATACCACCGCCTGTTTCTCATCCACTAATAAACCAATGGAGAGCACCTTAATTCCATACTTCTCAATCGGTATCATCAAAGCCTTGCTGCCAACATCTTTTATTTTTGGCCGTTCCCCTTTTATGGCAAGCATGGTAGGTATAGAAGGTCCATATATATCGGCATCAATCAAACCAACAACAGCCCCATCCATCGCGAGCCCAAGAGCAAGATTTACGGCGATAGTTGATTTTCCCACGCCACCTTTTCCCGAGGCCACGGCTATTATATTGCGCACGCCGGGTAACAATTTTTCCCCGCTGCTTCTCCTGGAAGTAACATCAGAACTCATATTTACAATTACCTCGGCATCCTGATCTATAAAGTGGTGTATCGCATTTTCACAGGCTTTACGGATCGCATCCTTCAACGGGCAGGCAGGGGTAGTGAGTACAATGGTGAAGGAAACTTTATTTCCTTCCACTTTAATATTACTTACCATATTCAGGGTAACCAGATCCTTTTTCAGGTCGGGATCATCTACATAGCCAAGCGCATTCAACACTGCCTCCTTCGTAATAATCATGGCAAAAATTATTCGGCAAAGGTAAGAACATTATAAAGAGCGGCTAAAGACTGAAGAGTTGAGTTAACATTCTCTGTAAAGCAGATTGCTTAACTGAGAACCAATTAGAATCCTTTATGAGCAGCCGGCATGCTTAACAATAACTTAATATTATTAATATATTCATGAACTTATTTTTGCGGCGAATTAACATTCTCCTATGAAACCAAATTTGAAAAGATTTACAGCTACTATAACATTCCTTGCTCTCTCTTTAGCAGGCTTTACTCAAACAATGGAGGGCGATGTTCCTCCCGTTTTTAATCCAATAATAAAAATGCATGGACTTATTCACTCCCGCTTCGAAGCTTCATTGGCGGATAGTGTAGATGTTCAGGGGAAATTTTCCGAAAATCCGGTTAAATCCAACTTTAGGCTTCGCAGGCTTGAATTGCGCGCCGACGTACAATTAACATCCAAATGGAGCGGGGTGATACGGATCCAGTTCCCCGATTTGAAGACCAGCACTCCTGGCAGAGCAATTGAGCTTGCCTACTTTCAATATTCATGGAAAGATCAATTGAACATCCGTGGCGGGCAAATGAAAGTGCCCTTTGAGCTTGATGAATTAACAAGTCACGAGGATCTGCGGTTGATTGACCGCGGCACTACTGACAGGATTTTTGTAAGCAATTACCTGGCTTCCTACCAGCCCGGCTTTATGATCTACGGCACTTTTTTAAAATCAAAAACGCCGCTTAGTTATTATGCCGGAATATTCAACGGGAGTGAGCGAAGTGTGCCTTATGATGATAACTCACAGAAAAATTTCGTCGGTCGCATTGAATTCAGCCCAATAAAATCATTGCGTATTGCTGTGAATGATCAGCTCGCTGGCGTTGATGAGAATATTACAGGCAATTCGATTGGCGGGGATTTGAGTTTCCAACAACGGTTGAGCGAAAAATTGTTTCTAATCCTTGAAGGCGAATATATTCAGGGACCCAATAGTTTATTGTTTACTTCCTCTGTTGATTCTTCTAAAAATATTAATGACTTTAAGATGAGCGGCTATTTTGGGCAGGGTTTACTTCGTATCAATGTTATGAAGCCATGGCTGAGGAGTTTTGAAATTGCCGGTAAGTATGAGCATACCGACCCATGGACTTCAAAATCAGCTGAGGAGGATGTTTCAGGCAATTCCTATAATACCATTACCGGAGGCATAGGATTTGTTTTCCTTCCTGATAATGATGCACGCCTCCAGTTCAATGTAATTCACACTGATTATGAGACAGAATTTGCTGGATCTCAGAAAAACAATCTCATGTTTGTAACACAATTGCAATTGAAGCTGTAAAAACGGGTTTAAACTTCCTGGTTTTCTCTAAATCTTTAGCAATTTACCATCCGCTTATCAGTTTTGCAATAAGAAAGGCGGCCGCAGCGGCAAGGGCTCCAATGCTTGCAGTTTGATAAGCACCCTTCAATCTGGGCTGTCCTGTAACCTTTGCCTTAAAATACCCAAAGGCAATCAATGCAACAAGAGTAATGGCGGATGAAAATATTAATCCTTCATGGGGATGGCTGGTGAAGAAATAAGCGCTTAACGGAATAAATCCCCCTGCCATATAGGAGAGCGCAATGTTGCGTGCACTTTGGGCTGCACGTTTTGGATTGGGTTCAACAAGTCCGAGTTCGAACTTCATCATAAAATCAACCCATTTATTTTTATCAAGTGCCAGTTCCTGAGCAACTGCATTTTGTGTAGAAGGTGAGATTCCGTATTCTCCGAGAACGTCTTTAATTT
>JBDSEA010000184.1:0-8604 GCA_039920305.1 Chitinophagales bacterium | reverse complement strand
AATGCGGCATTTTTTTTTGCATTAATTAAATTAAAATTATACAGAGTATTTGACATGCACTCATTGTCAGCAAGTTGCAGTTTGGAAATCATAGCTACATGTCAGGAAAATAATTAAGCAAGCTGCTAAGGAAAAAATATCAAAATCATATAACTGCTCTTGATTGCTTTATCTTCTTCTAAAACAGTTGAAGTTATCTTCAATATATTTCGGGTATTTCTAATTCCTTTTGGATTAATTCTTTTCATGTCTTCAGCGCCTTATCCGATGGTGATGAGAAACCATTGAAATTTATCAAATAGATAAAACTTAGATTTTGGACAGGTGTCCGGGAACGTTTTAATCGGTGATTATCAGTGACAAACCTTTAGGCGAGGGAAATTTAGTCCCCATCATCATCACTTGAATGAGAACTTGCTGTTTTGATAAATAAAAAACGCAGGATAGCAAAAAATTGCAATCCTGCGTTAAAGAATAAATTAAAAATTATTGTTTTGGTCCTGAAAAATTGTAAATACAGGTTTCAGAGAGTCCGGAATCAAATTCATTAAGTGTCATAGTAATATTGCTTCCACTTATGGATCCGGAGCCGGTATAGGTAAAGGCACCAACTGATTGAGATGCAACGGTTATAGAAGTTCCTGTAACAGTTCCATTTATTGTGAGAACACCTGCAAAGTTTATCACAACATCTGAAACACTGCCACTTGAATTTGTCAGGGTTAGAACAGAATTCGTTATGGTACCATCTCCTGAAATAGGACATGTAATAGTTCCCGAAACGGTGTATGTACCAACAAATTTTGCTCTTGATTCCGTTTCACAGTTATCCCCTTCATAACCTGCATCACAAATGCACGTACCATCTACGCAATTACCAAAAGTTCCGCAATTCACATCCTTACAGGCATCTGAGCTGCAGGAATTAAAAAACATAATTGTTGCTGTGGCGATCACTGTTAAGAAGGAGAGGCCCATCATTGAAATTTTCTTCATAGGATTGTTAGTTTTGTTTTGATTTTTTTAAGTGGGTAGCAAATATAAAACCAATCATTGTAATCCCTCAATTTAGATTGATAATTGTCGTTTTATTCATAATTTAATCCAGGAGCCTGTACATACACTGATGTTATTCAACTCGTCCATGGCGGTATAACTTACTACAATGATCTTTGCAGTGGTGTCCACCGTACCATTCCCGCTGAGGGTAATACCCTGTACCAATTGTTCGGGCACTGTAAAGGTAAAACCTGAAATCTGTGCCTTAATAACGAAAGTAGTCCCGAATTCCCCAAAATTGGTGATCATGAGCTCATTAGGGAGTGAGGTGGATGCCGCGATGGTGGCGGTGTATTTATAATTAATAGTGTCACACGCATCATTTGCACTCCAGTCACCAATAAATTTTTCTGTGGTCAGAATCGTACAGCTATCCCCTTCGTAGCCCGAAGTGCAATTGCAGCTGTTATCTATACAGACCCCATTGAAACAAGGTATATTGCAGGAGTCCTTTTGCTTACAGGAGAAAATTAAAATAAAAAATCCTGTCAGGATGAAAAAGGAATTTATCTGAGAGTAATTTTTTTTATTCTTCAAGGAAATCTGGTTTTAAATACGCAGGAAAATTAAGTTGAATGCACGTTATCTCCAACTTACTCCTGAAATCAGCAATGGGAGGGATATATATTAAGCAGATTAATGAAATGAGCGAATTTCAGGAGCGTTTTGAAAAGTTTATTCAAAAAGAGCAGCTTTTTGGAAAGAAAACTCCCTTGCTTGTTTCTTTGAGCGGTGGAATTGATTCAACTGTTATGCTCCACCTGTTGTACGAGGGAGGCTTTGCTTTCGACATCGCCCATATCAATTTCCGATTACGGGGAATGGATTCTGATGCTGATGAGCAATTCGCTTCTCATCTCGCTCAGCGAATGAATAAGAAGTTTCACGTTACACACTTCAAAACCAGTAATTATGCTGCTGAAAAAAAAATTTCTTTACAGATGGCTGCGCGGGAATTGCGGCACCGGTGGCTTGAAGAGATCCGGCTAACGAATGGATTGCATTCCATTGCTACCGCCCATCACCTCGATGATTCCATCGAAACTGCTTTTATCAATATGATCCGGGGTACCGGAATCCATGGCCTGCATGGTATTTTATCAAAACAAAATAAAACGGTAAGACCCATGCTGTGTTTCTTTAAAAAAGAAATTGTGGAATATGCAGGTAACTCCGGGATCAGTTATCGGCAGGATCAGTCCAATTTCAAAATTGAATATGACCGGAATAAGATCCGGCTTGAGATTATTCCGGTGATCGAAAGCCATTTTGCCTCCTTCAGGAAGGTTTTTGCACAGAATATTGAAAGATGGGCTGATGGGGAGCATCTATTGAATGCTGCAATTTCCAGGGCAAAAAATAAGATTGCTGTGAAGAAGAATGAAGAAGTAAGAATATCTATCGCTGCCCTGTTAGCTCAACCGGCCTGCAAAACAATATTATATGAGGTGCTCAAACAATTTAATTTCCGGAAAGATCATACAGGGCAGATTGCACAGGCATTGCAGGCTGATCCGGGAAAAATGTTTTTTTCCGCAACGCACTGCCTTCTCAAAGACCGGAAATACCTCATTATTCATCCCATTGGATCTCATTCAATTTCAGATGTATTAATCACTGACCACGATACCCAGGTTCGGGCGGGCGGGTTTGAGGTTCGGCTGTCGGAACATGATGCGGAGGATTTTCACATTCCCCCGAACCCGCTTACCGGTTGCCTTGATAAATCAAGACTTGAATTCCCGCTTGTGTTGCGGCGTTGGAAGAAGGGTGATTATTTTTATCCTTTAGGTATGAAGCGGAAGAAGAAAAAAATCAGTGATTACCTGACTGACCGGAAAATTCCGCTGTGTGATAAAGAAAACATCCTGGTTATTGAGTCAGGTGAGAAAATCGCATGCATCATCGGTGAACGAATTGATGAGCGATTTAAAATAACTTCCTCAACCCGGCGCATTTGGATGGTAGAGCCCGGAAAAAAATAAATCTACTGGTACGCAATTGATTTTAGCTTCTCGAAAGCTGCTACCGGGTAATACTTCCGCGTGCCCTTGTAGTAATATCCCAGTAAGCCTTCAGCATTTGATGCAACTGGAAATTTTGCTTCTGCAGATTTTGACGGATCGTAACTGCTTCCCGGCATTTGAATTCCCAGGCGATCATTTGCATACAGGTGAACAGAATCATATGATGAATTGCCACGCATCACTTCAACCGCTAGGCGATGGTCATTTACCCATAATGAATCAAATTTATAATCGGCATTCATCGTCATGGCGAGATAAAGATGATAATAGGTTCCGCGTGTTGCAGCAGCCCCCCCGGACCACGATTGTGAGGTGGCTTTTTTTATGCTCAATTGCCCTTCATCATTGCATTGCTGATTTGTAGAGAGCATAACAAAGAGCACTAAAAGATGTTTCATTAGATTAAGGATTTATCAATTCTGCTTAATGAAGTATTTTGAACACAAGCTCCTTTAATAATCGTGCCTCACCGGTGCCGCCATCATTTACACCCTTCGATCTGAGATCGTATTCATGTAAGAGAGAAAAAACCTTTTCAACCTGATTCGCAGAATAATTATTTGCGGCTGTTTTATATTCAGTTGCAATATAGCTGGTAACACCAATTAATTCTCCAATTTCTTTTTCACTTCTTACCCCGCTTTTTTGAACCATAAAAATTTTACTGAAATATGCCTGCAGTGAGCCCAGAGTGAGTACCATGGGGTTTGCCCTGGGATTTGATGCGAAGTATTCTATGATGCGGTTGGCTTTCAGAATATCCTTCAAAGCAAGCGCCTTATTCAGCTCGAAAGTGTTGTATTCTTTACTGATGCCGATATTGAGCTCGATATCATCAGTCGAAATTTCTGTTCTTCCTTTAAGATTCAATATCAGCTTTTCCATCTCATGCACTATGCGCGACAGATCATTGCCAACATATTCTATTATCAATTGAGTCGCAGAGGGTAGAATGGCAATCCCTTTCTCATCCAGGATTTGCTGAATGAAACCCGGTAATTGATTTTCATAAATCTTTTTCGAAGTAAATACGATTCCGTTCTTCTGTATTTCTTTTGCTGCTTTTGTTCGCTTATCAAAGTTTTCATGCTTATGACACAAAACCAGGATAGTTGACTTCACAGGCTTCCCGAAATAGGGTAGCAGGTCATCCCATTTTTTTATTGCCTGCGCTTCTTTCACAATGATTACCTGGTAATTGCTGAACATCGGGTAATTCAATGCGCGGGTACGGATGTCGAGTGCGGTTGCCTCCTTGCCGTATAAAACGGTTTGATTAAAGCTGCGTTCGGCCTCAGGCAAAAGATGATGCTCCATATAATCACTCAGTTTGTCAATATAATACGGCTCTTCCCCTTCCAGTAAATAGAGAGGGTGAAAGATTTTTTTTTGAAGGTCCCGGAGTATGTCAGTGTATGTTTGATTCATTGATGAAAATATTCAGAAGGTATTTATGATTGGGTGATCCAATGGCACAGGTGAATGCTAATTCAGAATCTCAAATGCTTCACAGTATCATTGTTATTGATTAATTGCTTTAAAGAATCAATGCCTATTCTTAAATGGAGCTCTGTAAATTCTTCAGTCACACCAAGATCGCTTTGTTCTGTTTTAACACCCTCCGGTACCATTGGCTGATCACTAACAAGTAATAAGGCTCCGGCCGGAATTTTATTTTTAAATGCAGTTACAAAAATGGTGGCAGTTTCCATATCAATTGCCATACACCGGATAGATTGTAAATATTTTTTGAAGGCATCATCATGCTCCCATACGCGCCTGTTTGTGGTGTAAACGGTTCCGGTCCAGTAGTCTTTTTGATAGTCACGAATGGTGGTAGATATTGCTTTTTGCAGTGCAAATGCCGGTAATGCGGGAACCTCTGCGGGAAAGTAATCATTGGAGGTTCCGTCACCCCGAATGGCTGCTATTGGAAGAATCAGATCCCCGATCTGGTTTTTCTTTTTCAATCCTCCGCATTTACCAAGCAGTAAAACAGCTTTTGGTTCAACAGCAGAAAGCAGATCAATAATGGTTGCGGCGTTGGCGCTGCCCATTCCGAAATTGATAATGGTAATTCCTTCCGCAGTAGCATTCATCATATTACGGTCCCGGCCATGTACCTTCACTTTATTCCAGTTTGCAAAAAGTTCTACATAATGGGTGAAGTTCACAATCAGCATGTATTGGCCGAACTCATCAAGTTGTCTTCCGGTATATCTGGGCAGCCAGTTTTCTACAATTTCCTTCTTCGTAACCATTGATTCATCTTTGGTCAAAAATAATAAACAGTTCAAAGGTCAGGATTGGTTTTTAATGCAGATAACACTTGGAAAATATGAGTTCAGGATCCGGGAACAGGATCAGCAGCGGCATATCTTTGATATTATCAGAAAAAGGTTTGTCACGCTTACCCCTGAAGAATGGATCCGTCAGCACTGGCTTCATTATTTGATTGATGTGAAAAAGTATCCGCGTTCTTTGATTGCCGTGGAAATGAATATTACCTTAAATCAACTTTCAAAGCGCTGTGATGTTGTTGTATATAACCGCCATGGTAACCCCTTTCTTATCATTGAATGTAAATCCTCTGATGTTAAAATTTCACAAAAAGTTTTTGATCAGATTGCCAGGTATAATCTTAAACTACAGGTAAAATACCTGGTGGTCTCCAACGGCGCGGATCATCATTGCTGCGCCATTGATTTTGAAAACAATACCTTCCAATATCTTGATTCCCTTCCAGAGCTGAAATAATTTTACATTCTTCAAAAAAAACTGTTTATCGTTACCATATTAAATTGCATTAACCAATGAGCAAAAAATATTTATGTGCAGTCATCCTGTTGCTTGCGCTGCCCTTTGCATTAAGAGCTGCATCTACATTTCAGGTTCACGTTTCCGGAAATGGCAAGCCGATGATCCTGATTCCGGGCCTCGCTTCATCAGGTGATGTTTGGAAATCTACAGTGATCCATTATGAGAATAACTATCAATGTCACGTTCTTACCCTGGCAGGATTTGCCGGTGTCCCTCCGTTGAATGAGACGGGATTTCTCGATCATGTTAAAAATGATATCATCGCTTACATCAGGGAAACTCATCTTGATCATCCCATCATCATCGGACATTCCCTGGGCGGGTTTCTTGCTTTATGGATTTCTTCTGCAGAGCCGGAACTTACCGGTAAAATTGTTGTAGTTGATGCGCTTCCGTTTATTACCGCTTCATTCTACCCAACATTCACCGCCCAAACAGCTTATCCTTTCGCTTTTAAAACATATAAGCAAATGCTCGCGCAAACTGATGATCAATTCCGGGCAACACAAAAGATTGCATTCAGGAGGCTTATTATTGATACGGCGATGGCAGATGCTGCCAGTATGTGGGGAGTTAATTCAGATAAAGCTACCGTGGCAGCAGCGGTTTTTGAAATGCAGACTACTGACCTTAGAGAGGAGATTTCGAAAATTAAGTCACCGGTTCTGGTATTCGCCACATGGATCGCATACGCGCCTGAACAAACCCGTGACGGCATTGCGGAGATTTTCAAAGCCCAGTATGCTAAAGCCAAAAATTACAGGCTTGTGGTGACAGACCATGCCAGGCATTTTGTAATGCTCGATGATCCACAGGGTTTTTTTACGGAGCTGAATGTTTTCCTTAATGACCCCAGGCGCTTCTGACCAAGTATAAATTCCAATTAATCTTCCGAAATAGAATTTGAATTGCAGGTATGACAACCGAAAAAATCCGTATCACAGAATGTAACTCCCGCATTGCAAAGTGGAAAAAATTCGGCCCCTATCTGACTGACCGGCAGTGGGGAACTGTGCGGGAAGATTACTCGGCTTACGGAAATGCTTGGGAATACACCACACATGATATGGCTCGCAGCAAGGCATACCGCTGGGGAGAGGAAGGAATTGCGGGGTTAAGTGATGATCAGCAACTCCTTTGTTTTTCCCTGGCGCTATGGAATAAAAAAGACCCTATCTTAAAAGAACGGTACTTCGGACTAACCGCAAAAGAGGGTAATCATGGAGAAGATGTTAAGGAGTGCTATTACCATCTGGATAATACACCCACCCATTCATATATGAAGATGCTGTACAAATACCCGCAGCGTGAATTCCCTTATTTATCACTTACAGAGGAAAATAAAAAACGCAGCCGGCTCGACCGGGAATTCGAATTGATTGACACCGGAATTTTTAATGACGATGAATATTTCGATGTGTTTATAGAATATGCAAAGAATTCACCGCAGGATATTCTTGTGAAGATTACCATATTTAACCGTGGAAAAAATGAAGCAGAATTGAATGTATTGCCTACGATCTGGTTTAGGAATACGTGGTCATGGGGATATGATAATTATGTACCCGGACTGTCTGCTTTTCAAAATGATGTCATCAGCATCCGGCATAAGTCACTCGGAAATATATCTCTGTATTGTGAAGAAAATTCCGGCTTGCTTTTTTGTGACAATGAAACGAATGCTGAGCGACTATATGGTGTGCCTCGTCAAAATAAATTCAGTAAAGACGGAATTAATGATTTCCTTATTTATGGTAACCGGGAGGCTGTTAATAAAGAGATGAGTGGAACAAAAGCTGCCGCGAATTATGACTTGAAAGTGAAGGGTGGTGCTTCTGCGTCCATTCATCTCAGACTTACCGATAAATCATTGGCAAATCCGTTTGTTGATTTTGATTCTATTATCAAAGCCCGGATCAGCGAAGCAGATGATTTTTATTCCGCCATTCAAAAAGGAATTAATACTGATGATGAAAAGCTCGTACAGCGTCAGGCTTTTGCAGGAATGCTGTGGAACAAGCAATTCTATTATTTCGATGTGCGCCAATGGCTCCATGGTGATCCTGCAAAACCGGATCCGCCTTCAGAGAGATTAAAGGGCCGAAACCAGGAATGGATTCATTTGAATAATGCCGACATCCTCTCCATGCCTGACAAATGGGAGTTTCCATGGTATGCCGCATGGGATCTTGCATTTCATTGTATTCCCCTTGCCGAGATTGACTCAGAGTTTGCCAAGCAACAGCTTTTGCTGCTCACCCGGGAGTGGTACATGCACCCTAACGGGCAATTACCTGCTTATGAATGGGCATTTGGTGATGTTAATCCTCCTGTACATGCGTGGGCCGCCTGGCGGGTGTTTCAGATTGACCGGAAACAAAACGACGGCGCTGGTGATATTATATTCCTGGAATCTGTATTTCATAAGATGCTCATAAACTTTACCTGGTGGGTTAACCGCAAGGACGCCGAAGGAAATAACTTGTTTCAGGGAGGATTTCTCGGGCTTGATAATATAGGAGTAATTGATCGTAATGATAAATTGCCCGAAGGCGATTACATTGAGCAAAGCGATGGCACAAGCTGGATGGCGATGTACTCCCTTAACCTTATGCGGATTGCGCTTGAACTTGCCAAGACCAATGCAGTTTATGAGAATCTGGCAACAAAATTTTTCGAGCATTTTCTCTATATCGCC
>JBDSEA010000183.1:0-9213 GCA_039920305.1 Chitinophagales bacterium | reverse complement strand
GTATTCATCTCCATAAAATAGAAATTGCGATACTTGTCAACCAGGAACTCCACCGTTCCTACTCCCTCGTAGCTTATTGCCTTGCAGGCTTTTATTGCCGCGGCTCCCATCTGCTCACGCAACTTTTGGGTTACAAAAGGCGACGGGCTTTCCTCCGTTAGCTTCTGGTGCCTGCGCTGAATGGAGCAGTCTCTTTCACTCAGGTGACACGCTTTTCCATATTGATCACCGGCAACCTGTATCTCGATATGCCTTGGCTCTTCAATGTACTTTTCCATGTACACCCCATCATTCCCGAATGATGCACCTGCCTCGCTGCGTGCCATTGTAAATGCACTCTCCAGTTCTTTTTCTTCCCGCACTACCCGCATCCCTTTGCCTCCACCGCCGGCAGTAGCTTTCAGGATAACAGGATAGCCGATTTTCTTAGCAAGCTTTTTTCCCTCATTCATATCAGTCAGCAAGCCCTCACTGCCGGGGATTACAGGCACGCCTGAATTTTGCATGGTTGCTTTTGCTGTGATCTTGTCACCCATGGCACCGATCTGTGCTCCGGTAGGTCCAATGAACTTAATGCCATATTCAGTACAGATATCCGCGAATTTTTCATTTTCGGCAAGAAACCCGTATCCCGGATGAATGGCATCCGCACCGGTGATTTCCGCGGCGGACATGATTTTGGCGATGCTGAGATAGCTTTCTTTAGATTGAGGCGGACCAATACAAACCGCTTCATCTGCGAAGCGGACGTGGAGCGAGTCCCGGTCAGCGGTAGAGTAAACTGAAATTGTTTTGATGCCCATCTCACGGGCCGTGCGTATCACGCGAAGCGCAATTTCTCCGCGGTTGGCGATGAGGATTTTTTTGAAGGGCTTGATCCGGGGTTTAGGCACTGATGGTTAAGGATGTATGAGTGAATGGTGAATGCTCAGGCTTCTTTCTCTTTTTTGTCACTAATGAAATGGGATAATTCGGAAACAACTTAGCATGACATAAATCTGGTGCTTCAAATCTTTTTTCTGAAAAATAATCAGGATCAGAAGGACCCCATCCGGTACAATTCATATTAAACAGGCTCAATCAGGAAGAGTGGCTGATCATATTCTACCGGCTTGGCATTCTCGACCAGTATCTTCACTATTTTTCCGGAGTGCTCACTTTCGATCTCATTGAACAACTTCATTGCTTCTATCACGCAGAGTACAGATCCTGTGGTTATTTCATCGCCCACATTTACAAAGGGAGGCTTATCGGGTGAAGGGGTCCGGTAGAATGTTCCGATCATGGGCGACTTGATGGTGATGTACTTCGAAGTATCTTCAGATGTGGATTTTGGTACTTCTATACCTGGGGGTATTTCTTTTTCAGGGGCAGATGAAACTGCAGGAGCTGCCGGCTGCGAAATCACAGGTGGTACAGGAACAGGGCTTGCCTGTACTATAACGGGGGCAGGCCTGTTCGCTTCATGCGTGCGTAATGTGATTTTGAATTTTTCACGCTCGATGCTGATCTCAGAAATATTCGATTTGCCAAGCATTTTTATCAGCTCCTGAATTTCGCGCAAGCTCATGTACTGTTTTGTACCAGTCATCTTGAAAAAGAATTTTGAAGGGGGCGAAAGATAGAGAATTATGATAACTGGGGGTAATGAAATTGAAAACTGAATGCCAGAGCTATTTATGCGGCTAATTGCGAATGCAATTCTAACCGATGGGTATGGGACCCGCCTCTTTTTCCCGGTTTTTGGTCCTGTATATTTTTGAAGAGAGCTTGAACTTCAAAACATTCACAGATTTAGATTAAAGCTTCTTTAATCAAGCAAGATTCATTGCTTAATCTCACCGGCTACAACTTCATTTTTCTGCAATCCCCGTTTTTTAAAATTCAATCTGACACAAAAAGAAACCCGGCATACTTTATTATCGGGGGGTTTTTCAAATCAATATTCTCTTCTTTTCTTCGCACCTCATGCGTGAGCAAATCCTTCAGCTTGAAAAAATTTCACGACAGCTTGAGCCCGGATCGGGTAAGCGTGAAGAAGTTCGCAGCCAGGTGCTTGATTATACTGAGCAATTTCTCAATGAAATTGAAAATATCAATGCCTTCAATACCAATAAGGGAGAGGATGCAGGATTCCTTTCTTCCCCTATCAGTGAGGAGCCTGTTGATACGGGATTGATTTTATCACTCCTGAAAAATCATGTTGATACTCCCGGATTAAATCCTGCCAGTGGTGGTCACCTTGGCTACATTCCCGGTGGCGGCATCTACTTCAGTGCCCTCGGCGACTATCTGGCAGATGTTTTTAACCGGTACGCGGGAATTTATTTCGCAGGGCCCGGCGCGGTTCGAATGGAAAATATGCTGATACGATGGATGGCAGAAGTAATGAATTATCCTGCTGATGCAGCAGGAAATTTAACATCAGGAGGAAGCATTGCCAACCTGGTTGCAATTGTTTGCGCCCGTGATGCATCCCAAATCATAGCCCGTGATTACGATAAAGCAATCATCTATCTTACAAAGCATGCTCATCATTCCATTGACAAGGCGATTCGCATTGCAGGGTTAAAAGAGTGCATAGTGCGGTATGTGCCCATGGATGACCGATACAGGATGGATGCCTCTGCCCTTGACCAGATGATTACCATGGATAAGACAAATCGCCTGCATCCATTCCTCGTAATTGCAAGTGCAGGAACCACGGATACAGGTGCAATTGATCCGCTCGAAAAAATTGGATTATCAGCAAAGAAGCACGGGCTGTGGTTTCATGTTGACGCCGCGTATGGAGGGTTCTTCATGCTGACTGATGAAGGCAAGCAAAAGCTCCGGGGCATCGAACTGAGCGATTCACTTGTGGCTGATCCGCATAAAGGTTTGTTTCTTCCATACGGATCAGGCGTTGTACTGATAAAAAATAAAAGCATTTTGCAGCAATCACATTTCTACCTGGCCAATTATATGCAGGATGCTAATAATGCAAACGAAGAAATTTCTCCCGCCGAACTATCACCGGAGCTCACAAAGCATTTCAGAGGCTTGCGCATGTGGCTGCCACTGATGCTTCACGGAGTAAAACCCTTTCGCGCCTGCCTTGAGGAAAAACTTTTACTCGCAAAATATTTCTATGAGGAAGTGCAGAAGCTTGGCTTTGAAGCAGGACCGGAGCCCGGGCTGTCAGTGGTTACCTATCGCTACTTGCCACGGAATGGTGATGCAAATGATTTCAATAAGCGATTGGTGGAAGAAGTGCAGAAGGATGGAAGGGTTTTCATTTCATCAACCATGCTTGATGCCGGTTCGAATGGTACTGGCGGAAAATTTATTCTGCGCGCTGCAATACTTTCATTCAGAACGCACTTAAATACAATTGACACGCTTCTGGAAGTACTGAAAGAAAAAGTTAAGGAAATAAAAACATAGTTTCAGTAAATAATTGCATTGGTCGGAGCCAAAATGCAGTAAGTCGAAAAGCCCTTTTAACGAAAGCTTCATTTCGCAGAGGAAGTCTATTTTCGTGCGCTCAAAAATTCTGAAATATATTTTCATGTTAAAGAAAATGATCCTGTTTCCGGGTGCAGTGCTCCTGTTGTTTGGACTCAATGCAATTGCCCAGTCACCACCACAAAACTGGTTCCTGCTAGATCCAAGGACTGATCATGTTTACGGTGTGGGCAGCGAGCGAGCTTACAATGAATTGCTTCAGGGTAAAACTTCAACCACTGTGATTGTGGCGGTAATTGACGGGGGTGTGGATGTTACTCATGAAGACCTGGCTAACAATATCTGGCTGAATCCCAAAGAAACTCCCGGCAACAACATTGACGATGATGGCAATGGCCATCCAGATGATGTTAATGGATGGGATTTTATTGGCGGACCTGCCGGTGATGTTCAATACGACCAGTTAGAGATCACCCGGTTATATAAGCAGCTCAGCGATAAATTCGGGCAAAACAATTCAGCCGCTGCTACTACAGGTAACGCAGAGTATGCGCGTTATCTCAGGATCAAGCATGACTACGAGATCAAATCTGCTGAATCGCGGACGAATTATACGCTCTACCAGCATTTCTTAAGCGGAATGGATGATTTAATTGCGGCAACAGGATCTGACAATCCCACTGTCGAACAAATACAGAATGTTCAAATTGCCGATACTTCACTGCGAATGATGACTGCGCAGCAGATTTTAATTTCAATGATGAGGGATGGAACCGCCGCTACTGAAATACGGGATGAGCTTCAGGAGGGGATCAATGAAATGAAAACTTCTTCCGAGTACCACTACAATCCTGATTTCAATCCACGCCCAATTGTCGGAGATAATTATGAAGACATCACTGAGCGCAACTACGGTAATGCCGAGGTAGCAGGACCTGATGCCATGCATGGCACTCATGTAGCGGGTATCATTGCAGCAGACCGCAACAACAATATAGGTATCAAGGGTATTGCAGAGAATGTAAGGATTCTTGTAGTACGGTGCGTACCGGACGGTGATGAGCGCGATAAGGATGTAGGGAACAGTATTCGCTATGCTGTGGAACAGGGAGCAAGGGTGATCAACATGAGTTTTGGAAAGGGATATTCCTATAATAAAAAAGCCGTGGATGATGCCATCAAATATGCCATGGCGCATGATGTCCTGATTGTACATGGTGCCGGAAATGAGGGAGTGAATGTGGATACTGCCATGGTATTCCCAAATAAATATTTTGAGGATGGCGGCATAGCTGATAACTACATCAATGTAGGTGCAACCACGTGGGACAGCCGCATCGCCGGCTTTTCTGATTTTGGAAAAAAGAATGTTGACCTTTTCGCACCGGGTGTTCAGATTTATTCTACCGTTCCCGGCAATAAATACCGCAACCTGCAGGGTACCAGCATGTCATCGCCGATGGTGGCAGGTGTAGCTGCCATGATCCGGTCTTATTATCCCCGGCTCACTGCTGCAGAGGTACGCGAAATACTCATAAAGAGTGTAGTTAAGGTGCCCGGGAAGGTATTTATAGGTTCAGATATGTCGGATTCCAATGGCAAACCGAAAAAAGCGAAGATGAAAAAACTTTGTGTAAGCGGCGGGATTGTAAATGCGTATAATGCTGTTAAGCTTGCTGAGAAAAAAACAAAGTGAGTTCTGGAAAACAAAAAAGCGTTCGGACCATGCGCAAACTCTAAAATTAAATTTGCAAAGCGCAGGGTGATAAGTCACCGAACTATTAAGCTCTT
Source organism: Chitinophagales bacterium (assembly GCA_039920305.1). GTDB lineage: Bacteria > Bacteroidota > Bacteroidia > Chitinophagales > UBA10324 > DASRAJ01. The sequence continues at coordinate 3,975 of JBDSEA010000183.1, read as the reverse complement.
TTTTTTGCTTGTTTCCCCGGTTCAAGTTTCTGCAACCGTTCAGCTGCCTTTTCGAGCGTTTCTTTTTCTTTGGCAAAACAAAATCGCAGAATCTTATAATCAGTGTTGTGATGATAGAATGCTGAAACCGGAATAGAAGCCACCCCAAAATCTTTTGTGAGCTGCATTGCGAAGTCCTGGTCTTTTTCGCTGGTTATTTTTTCGTAGCCCATACATTGAAAGTAGCTGCCTGATGCAGGCCTTATGGTGAAAGGAAGTCCGGTCATCAGCTTTAGAAAGTAATTCCTTTTTTCCTCATAGAAATCTTTCAGTCCAAGATAAAGTGAGGGATCTTTCATTATCTCGGCAAATGCATGCTGAATAGGGGTGTTGGAAGAGAAGACAATAAACTGATGAGCTTTCCGGAATTCGCGCATCAGCTCGGCCGGGGCAATGCAATATCCCATCTTCCATCCCGTGTTGTGATACGTTTTCCCGAATGAAAAAATCACAAAGCTTCTTTCAGCCAGCCTGGGATATTTCAAAATACTGTGGTGCTCAAGTCCATCGAAAATGATGTGCTCATATACTTCATCGCTTAAGATAATAATGTCAGTATTCAGCGTGATGCGCTGAAGCTGCCGCAGATCATTAGCGCTAAGTACGCTGCCCGTAGGATTGTGGGGCGAATTGATCATGATCATTTTTGTACGCTGACTCACGAGCTTCTTCACATCATTCCATTCTATTTTGTATTCCGGGGGGCGTAGCTCCACATAGATGGGCACACCACGATTCAGCTCAACCGCCGGGGCATAACAATCATAGGCAGGCTCGAACATGATCACCTCATCACCCTCCTGAATTACGGCAGTGATGGCAGCATAAATGGCCTCCGTGCCACCAGGTGTAATGGTGATCTCAGTGTCAGGATTGAATTTTGACCCATACAGATCTTCCGTCTTTTCAGCAATTGCTTCCCGCAGGTTAAGTATACCGGGCATGGGTGCATACTGATTCATTCCCTTTCTCATGAATTGTTCAACAAGTGAAATCAATTTCTCATCACACAAGAAATCAGGAAACCCCTGAGATAAATTAATAGCCTTGTACTCGCTCGCCATGGCACTCATTATAGCAAAAATTGAAGTGCCGGTCTTTGGAAGCTTTGTTTTAATATGGGATGGGAATGAAGGCATATTGATTTTTAAACTTAAATTCCATCCCGCTGCTCAGGATGGAACTTTGATTATTCTGGATGCAAATTCAGAAACAATTTGCATATACAGGAAACTTTCAGGTGTTAATACTTATCTCTGATCAGAAATTATTTTATTTGCTGTTATGATTCTTTTAATTAGTATCTGGTTTTCTCTTCTGAATTACTATTCTTCTGAATTTTCCGGTGGTGATTATTCAGCTTCCATATCTCATGATCTGTGGAATGAGCTTCTGAAAAAAAATGTGACTGCCAATGGAAATGTGAACTATAAAGGGATGATGACTGACAAGCACAGGCTGGATGAGTATCTTGCCCTGCTGAGCCGAACTCCGCCTGATGAGAACTGGCAACGTAATGATGTGATGGCATACTGGATAAATGCATACAATGCTTTTACTGTAAAACTGATTTTGAATCATTACCCGCTGAAGAGTATTAATGACATAAATAACGGTAAACCCTGGGATGTTGCCTTTATCAAAATTGGTGATCAGACTCTTGCACTTAATACTATTGAAAATGACAAGCTGAGAAAAGAGTTCGGGGACCCGCGTATTCATTTTGCCATTAACTGCGCATCGCTTTCTTGTCCCCGGATTTTGAATGAGGCTTTCATACCGGCTAAGCTGGAACGGCAGCTAAGCCAGGCTGCTGAAAGCTTTATAAATGATACCGGAAAAAATAAAATTACCCCGGAGAAAATTACAATCTCAAAAATCTTTGAATGGTACAAACAGGACTTTGCAAAAGCGGGAGGCGTGATTGCCTTTCTCAATCAGTACTCAGACATAAAAATAAATTCCAGTGCTGCTATCTCTTTTTTGGATTATGACTGGTCATTAAATCAATAGGCAATGTCAGGAGAATTACTCATGGTTTTTGTGAAGAATCCTGTAGAGGGTAAAGTGAAAACACGACTCGCCAAAACAATTGGTGCGGCGAAAGCAATGCAAATTTACCTGGAGCTTCTCGACCACACGCATCATGTTTCCAAAAGCTTTGAAGGCGACAAAGCTGTTTTTTATTCTGATGAAATTATTTCAGGGGATGTGTGGGATGATGGAAAATTTCAAAAATATCATCAGGAAGGAAGTGACCTTGGCAAAAGAATGTTCAATGCATTCAAGCTTGCGTTCAGCAAAGGTTATCGTAAAGTAGTGATTATAGGAAGTGATTGCTTTGACCTTACTCCAAAAATTATCAGGCAGGCCTTTAATGCCATGCCTGAAAATAATTTTGTCATCGGCCCAACCCACGACGGGGGATATTATCTTCTCGGCATGATGGCTCTTCATGCTTCATTGTTCAAGAATAAAAAGTGGAGCTCTGAAAATGTGTTCCAGGATACCGTAATTGATATCAGAAACATGAATGGATCATATAAGCTTCTTCCTGAATTAACTGATATTGATACAGAGGAAGACTTGCTCGCTTCCAACTATTCAATCAGCAAATAAAATATTGCTGCTCTATTGTTTAAATTTCATTTGAGTTTTGTTTTACAAATCATCTGTTCGAGTTTAGCAGTTCTTTAATTTTTTTATTCTACCATGAGATTCGAGCAAATTCAGGCGACTGTTGAATTCTTAAAACAAAAGGGAATTGATATGCCCGTGATTGGAATTATCCTGGGTACAGGGCTTGGAAATCTAACCACACATATTGAAAAGGAAATCGAAATGGAATACATTGACATTCCACACTTTCCTGTATCAACCGTTGAATTTCACAAAGGGAAATTGGTTTATGGCAACCTCTCGGGTAAAAAAGTGATTGCATTACAGGGAAGATTTCACGCTTATGAGGGATATTCGATGCAACAGATCACCTTTCCTGTGCGTGTGATGAAATTGCTTGGAATAAAATTTCTTCTGATCTCCAATGCAGCCGGAAGCATGAACCCGGTAATGAAAAAGGGTTCGCTAATGATTATTGATGACCACATCAATCTACTGAGCAATAATCCACTGACAGGAGAAAACCATGAGCAGCTTGGCCCGCGCTTTCCGGATATGAGCCAGCCATATGATAGATCTTTAAATCATAAAATCGAAAACATTGCAAAGCAATTGAACTTACCATTGCACAATGGAGTTTACGTCGCAGTGCAGGGCCCGAATCTTGAAACGCGTGCTGAGTATCGCTTTCTTAGAATGATTGGAGCCGATGTGGTTGGCATGTCAACAGTACCGGAAGTAATTGTGGCGAATCATATGAGCCTGCCCGTAGCTGCCGTATCCGTGATAACCGATGAATGCGATCCCGGTAATTTACTGCCGGTGAATATTCAGGAAATAATTTCTGTGGCGGGAAAAGCAGAAGCGCATTTAACATCCTTATTTACGGAACTCATTAAAGAACTTTAAAGCACTTTCACCATTTCAACCTTAAATATTTACCATATATGAAGACCTATTACAACCCTGATGACCTGAAAAAATTCGGAAGTATCGCGGAATTTGACAAGCCTCTTGCTGATAAGTTTTTCAGCTGGTATGGAGATGTGTTTGCTGAAGGAGCATTAACCGCCCGTGAAAAATCTCTAATTGCTTTAGCAGTGGCGCATGCCCTTCAGTGCCCTTATTGCATTGAAGCATACACGGAAGATACGCTTGCCAAAGGGTGCAGTGAGGAACAGATGATGGAAGCAGTGCACGTGGCTGCTGCCATCCGCGGCGGCTCATCGCTCGTACATGCAACCCAGATGATGAATAAGGCGAAGGAGATTTCAATGTAAGAAGGTGAAATATGAGAACGGAAACGTGTGATGATAG
>JBDSEA010000182.1:0-9105 GCA_039920305.1 Chitinophagales bacterium | reverse complement strand
CAGCTGTGAACTCATTGCGTGAAAGGAAAAGATTCAATTCCTCCAGGAAAGAAGAATGGTAAAACGGCATGCCGGTGAGATCAAAAATTGTGATAAAACACCTTTCCGGACTATTGGATTTCAGGGTTAATGTGGTATTTACAGAAACAGGATTTGGATAAAGTGTTATTTGAGGAGATTGATCAACAAGCGGGGTATTTGAGGTAAATAAATCGCAGGGAATCCACTCGTAAAGCGTGTCTTCCAAAACGGTTGTACCATTTAGCTTAAAGCATTTCAGTATATCCTTAACCTCAAAACCATATCCATCATAAATCCCTGAAAACAACCCGCCATTAGTTCCCACGCCCTCTATTAAATAAATGTAATAAGGATAAGAATTAAAAAAGTTAAATCGTTTATGATATTCTGTTCCCACCAAAACAGAATCAATTGATTCGACAATGCCGCCTAAAGTTAATATTCCTTCCTCGGAAGTATCCCCTACTTCTAAATTAAAATTGTAAAGTACATACTCACTCAGTTGATTCAAGGCAAAGAAGTAAACTTTTTTGGAAGTAGTGTCTTGTCGCATTGCACCGTAATAAACATGCATATCACTGCTTCCATATTCATAAGAAATTCCATCTTCGTAAAATTTAGTGTATGCCTTGGAGTTTATTATGGTATCTCCTTCTGGATAAAATACCAATGAAGTGCACAGTGAATAAATATTAGCAACACAAATCCCTTGATCGAAGTGGTCAGTTCTCCATTCTGCATTTGTCAAAGGAATTGGATGGTACACACTTGCCTGAGAAAAGCCCTGTGAAATAACCAGCGTGATCAGTGTAACAAATAAGAAGAGTTTTTTCATCATTTTAATTCCCACCAAACTACGGCTTTCTTTTACCCAACAGAAATAAATTCAAGAGAGATTTATGGTAGGCAAAATAGTGACGAGAAGGCTGTTCATAACCAAATGGTTTTAGAGGGTTAATAGTTTAAGCCAGGTATCAGCGTAGTTGGCTTCAGAGATTTTTACCAGGTAACAACCAGCAGTAAACTCATTGCTTGAAAGGAAAATATTCAGTTCCTCCAGGAAAGAAGAATGGTAAACCGGTGTACCGGTGAGATCAAAAATTGTGATAAAACACCTTTCCTGACTATTAGATTTCAAGGTTAATGTGGAGTTTACAGAAACAGGATTGGGATACAACACTATATTTTGTTCTGATTGATGAAGCTCAGTAATACCAAGAGGTAAATCACACGCAGGATAGGTGTAAGAAGTATCCTCGTATACAAGTACACCGTTTATTTTAAGACACTTCAAATTGTATGTAACCTCCCATCCAATCAATGATGACATTGGCTCGAGAATTAAACCACCAGACCAACCAACGCCCTCGATCAATGCCGCCGGATAGCCAGTGGAAGTGGATAAGTTAAATCGCTTGTGAAAATCATTACCTATGAGAATTGAATCAATGCCGATGACAATCATTGTATCATTCTCTAAATGAAGATAGGTTCCGGGAGCAACATCGCCGGAATCAAGATCATAATTAAACAAAGCTATTTCTTCAGGACTGAATGCTGCCCAAAAGAAAATTGTCTTGTTAATCGTATCTTCTCTTAAGCCACCGAAATATTGCTCATAAAAAGAATTACCAGCTTCGGGCACTATGTCACCATAAAGTTTTTTGTACTTCAAACTGTCGATGATAGTGTCACCGACCGTGTAATAACGCCTTTGTTCGCACAGTCCTGCACAATAGCTGTTAAAGTAATCTGCGCGCCACTCGCCACCATCAAGTGGAAAGGGATGGTACACATTTGCCTGAGAAAAGCACTGAGAAACAAGCAGCGTTTTCAAAGCAATTAATGTGAGAAGTCTTATCATCATTTTAAATTCGCCTTAAGCTATGGCTTTCTTTTTAAAAACAGAATAAATTTTAAGAGAAATTTATGGCGGCTCTGGATTTTCTCTATCGGTCTGTGTCCTTACCAAACCAGGAAAGGAAATATTCCTAAAATACGACTAGAGTAAAACTGAAAGCAGATCATCCTGTGGTTCTGGAAAATTTTGAATCAAGTCAGATTACATGCATAACTCCCCGGTTACGTGTATTGGAAATTATTGACCTTGCCGGAAAATCTGAAGAGGTTAGTGAGGACACAAACCTCTGGCAAAATGGTTTCCCAAATTCCACATCCCCATGTTGCGGCTCTCAGTTTGCCGGCGCACTAATTAATTTCCAGGTTTGAAATGATTGCTGCGGGTAAATTATTGCTGAAACATTCCCATGAACCATCCCATGTGTTAGCACCTGACTGAAACCACCGGTAAACTCCGGCAAGAGTTTCTAGATAAACCATGCCACCACTTCCTCTTTGAAATACAATATTTAATACTGGGAAATTTGGCAGGTTAGTAGTGCTTACCTGGTGCCAGCTACTTCCGGCATTGTTCGAACAATAGATGTTGCCTTGTTTATGCTGCGATAATTTTCCTGAACCATCATAAGACCATCCATCAAGAGTAATCCAAACATGATTGTAATCAACAGGGTCCATGGCAATGCCGGTAATTGGATTAGCGTTAGTGGGGTAATCGCCATTATTGGCAGAAGGCCATCCGGGAGTTACATTTATCCATCCGTTATTCGAATTAAAATAGAGTTGATATCGGCATTGATTATCTCCAAGGTAGCTACCTGCTCCGTTAAATGCCGCGTACATTCTATCAGAATTTTTGGCATAAACATCAATAGCGGTAATAGAATTAATGCCTTGATTAAAAGGGTTACCGGCATCTAAATTTTGTTTAACGTAATTGCAGGAATTCCCGTCATCTGTAGAAATGAACAAATCGTTTGTTCCAAGCAAAAATTTGTCACCTTGCGTATTGCCGTATTTGTAAAGTGGCTGGCACAGCTTTCTGTTGGCATTGGCAACCGATGGCTCTACGGAGCCGGCCGCTGTAAAACAGAAGTTGCTTTGGTTCGTCAGAAATGCCGGAATGGTTTGAGCGCTTGCCGGAAGGAAAAAATCAACCAATAGCAATAAAAGATAAGAGTGTTTCATATAAATGAGGATTTAATTATTGAACAATCAATTTGCCTTTGCCAAGCACCTTATCCTGATGCTGCACAATGTACTGGTAGAGGCCTGCAGTAAGATGCTGTGAAAAAACATTCGAACAACCGGTAACCTTTTTTCTAAAGACAAGCCAGCCCTCAATTGAAAACAATTCAAACCATGCCTCATTATCGGGCGGTCCTGTCAAACAAACGTTTATCTCCCCCTCCACCGGATTAGGAAAAACATCTACGACGGAGTACTCCAACATCGCAGTCTGCACACTATTATAATCGCTAATCCTTACCAGCCAGCCATCGCCGTTTCCATTGTAATCCTGCACATCGGTATCATTGGACAACGTTAGTCCTCCTAAACAAATATCTGAAATATTACTTATCGTATTGCAGTGCGTATCATCATAATAAGTTCCGCCTGCAACAACGGAACTCAAAAGAACCCCATTGGTATCCAGTTTAATAGCCCAGTAATCGCTATAACCGTGATTTAATCCGACCTGACCATCATTTGAATAGCTATATGCCCCGAGACTCAAATGGATGCTATCTATTTGTTCAAATCTCATACGGTATGTTGAGGTCTCTCCACCTGAACCTCCATACAGATAATTTTCAACAAGATTTCCTATCGAATCCAATTTCATTATCCAAAGGTCCGGCGCTCCATGAGTGCTGCTAAATATTCCTAAGGTGGAGCTGGTACTACCTGCGGTTAAGAAACAATTGTTTTGGTGATAAGCCGTTTCTAAAAAATCAGAACTGTTTCCTCCTAATCTTTTGGTCCATTTAATTGAACCATTGGAATCTGTTCTAAACACCCATGCATCTATAAAGCCAAAAGATGTCGTACCTGAAAGATCGAAATCTGTAGATTGTGTAATCCCAAACACCTGCCAGTCATGATCAGGCAATTCAATGATCTCGGAAATCTTATCATCGCCGGACCCTCCATAGAGAAGCGCAGTATCAATAGAGCCATCGGTATTCAGCACCACAATCCAGGCATCCTGTGATAAGTATCCTCCATAATGGAGCGGAAAATCTCCATTTGAACTCAGGGTCGCACAGTTGATAGCGTATTTATTATTATGCAACTGAACAGAATTATAAACATACTCTCCTGCAGTGCCTCCTATGCATCGCTGCCATTGCATTATCCATGCGCTATCCAGCTTTACCACCCACGTATCCTGCGAACCGTGGTTACCGGAAACATCGCCATCATTGGAAAATGTATTGCAGGTAAAAAGTAATCCCCCATCATGCGTTTGCATCAGTTGATAAGGGTCGTCATCATCGCTGCCACCAAAGCATTGTTGTTTTAAAATATTTCCCACTGCATCCATTTTCACAAGCCAAACATCTTTTTTGCCGTGCAATGTGCAATTCACATCTCCTTCAAGTGAATCAGTGCGGCACAATGCAATAATGTTTCCTTCATTATCTGTTACCATGTCCTTAATTATATCAACTCCGGCACCGCCCAGGGTTTGAGTGAAGGTAATGGAAGGCTGCCCGATCAAGATGGTTGAAACCAGCAAAGCAGAAATGGATAATAGGGTGTGCTTCATTAGGGGAATTTACAAAGCAATAAATGAGAAGAGTTTTTTCATTATTTTAAATTAGCACCAAACTACGACTTCTTTTACCCAACAAAAATAAATTCAAGAGAGATTTATGCCGGCCTAAGAAATTGCACAATGTTGCAAGGCCCGGCAAGTTGAAGTTCAATACAATTATAAAAAGAATTTCCCGCTACTTTCACGGCTTATGAAATCCCTTGAGGAAATCAAGACGCCGGTAGCTGAGGAGCTCAAAATCTTCGAGGGGAAATTCAGGGATTCAATGAAGAGCAAGGTGCCGCTGCTCGATGCAATCACCCGCTACATTGTGCGGACAAAGGGCAAGCAGGTTCGTCCGATGTTTGTCTTTCTTTCAGCAAAAATGCTCGGAGGAATTACCGAGTCAACCTATCATGCTGCTGCCATGATCGAGCTGCTGCACACGGCCACTCTTGTGCACGATGATGTGGTGGATGATTCCCATGAGCGCCGCGGGTTTTTTTCCATCAATGCGCTATGGAAAAATAAAATTGCAGTGCTTGTTGGTGATTACCTGCTTTCCAAAGGCTTGCTGCTCAGCGTTTCCAACCAGGAGTTCCGGTTGCTGGGCCTTGTGAGTGATGCCGTTAGGGAGATGAGTGAAGGTGAGTTGTTTCAGATTGAAAAAGCAAGGCGACTCGACATCCGGGAGGAAGATTACTTCGAGATCATCAGGCAGAAAACTGCCACGCTCATTTCCTCTGCCTGTGCATGCGGCGCGGCTTCTGCCGGCGTGAGCGATGAGCTGGTATTGAAAGCGAAATTATTCGGTGAGAAGATCGGAATTGCTTTTCAAATTAAGGATGACCTCCTTGACTTCAGCACCGATGATACCGGCAAGCCAAAGGGTATTGACCTGAAAGATAAAAAGATGACGCTGCCGGTAATTCATCTCCTTCAGGGTTCTTCTTCCCTTAACAGGAGGAAGATCATTAATACCATAAAAAATCACCATGATGATCCGGTGCGGGTGCGTGAAGTGATGGAATTAGTCCGCCAATCAGGAGGAATCAATTATGCATTTCAAAAAATGAATGACTACAAAAGGGATGCACTCGCCATCCTTCATTCATTTCCCGAGTCATCCTCCCGAACTGCGCTTGAGGAATTGGTTGCGTTCACGACGGAACGAAGGAAGTAAGCTATCAAGCAGAATGACGAGCAAGCCGTGCTTATGAAACCCTAAATTGCAATTCCTCTTTCAAGTTTTCATTCCTTCTATATTTGCTGAATCAACAACAGCATGATGCCACGCACAGCTTCACTTGCTTTTATTTTTATCTCTCTTTTTTGCTATCACAATTTATTTTCACAAAGCGGCACTCTCTCTGGTGATCTTCAAACAGACCTGCGTGTATTTCAGCGTGACTCAGCTATAGGAGCGCTGAACACTCCCCAGTATGATAATTTTTTTACAGGGCTGGAATCCTGGCTTCAGGTGAATTACAGCATCCTTGGTTTTAACGCATCGGTCAGACTTGACGTTTTCAATAACTCCAACCTTCAGGAGCCTAATAATGCATTTACAGGCGCGGGAATCGGTTACTGGAAACTGGAAAAAGAAATAGGAAAGCTGACGGTATCAGGGGGATACTTTTATGAGCAGTTCGGCAGCGGCATCATCTATCGCGCTTATGAAGATCGCGGACTTGGAATCGATTATGCCACGTTTGGCCTGAACCTTAAATACAAGCTTACTGAAAACTGGATCATTAAGGGAATTGCAGGACAGGAAAAAAACCTCTTTTCCCGGTACAGCCCGGTTATGAAGGGTTTGAATCTTGAAGGCAGCATCAGCCCGGGTGAAAAGGTAAGGGTGCTTCCGGGGATTGCTTTCTTTAACCGTACCATTGATCAGTCTTCCATGAATTTTGTAGCCAATACCATCAACAGCTATGATTCTGCTGATCGCTTCATTCCAAAATTCAATGTGTATGCATTCACAGGATATTTTACACTGAGCATTAATAATTTTAGCTGGTACACTGAAGGTGCATACAAGACACACGAGGCTATTTTCAACAGATCAGGCATACTGGAAGATGTGCCGGGCAATGTTTTTTATACTTCGCTTTCTTTTTCAAAGAAGGGTATTGGATTAACAGGTCAATTCAAGCGCACGGAGAACTTTGTGCTCCGAACCTCGCCGAATGAAACATTACTGAATGGGGTACTCAATTATATTCCGCCGATGTCACGGCAGAATGCCCTCCGGCTGCCTGCGAGATACTCACCCGCCACACAATATCTTGGAGAGCTTGCCTTTCAATTCGATGCTACTTACACACCAAAATCCGGCTACACATTTGAACTGAATTATTCCGATATCCATGATCTGGATACCGCGCAGCTATGGCGGGAAGTGTTTGGTCAGTTTGAATTTACCGGTAATAAGAAAATCAATTTTATCCTGGGCGCACAATATGTTTTTTACAATCAAACGGTGTACAGAAGCGAGCCATTGCCTGATCTGACGGCCATTACACCTTTCGCTGAAATTACTTACAAGCTTACGCGAAGAAATTCCGTTCGCTCTGAACTGCAATTTCAACAAACTGACCAGGATTACGGATCATTTGTATTTGCATTACTTGAATATGACATTGCCCCAACATGGTCATTCAGCGTATCCGACATGTACAACATCAAACCAAATCCTGAAAAAACTCCTGACAAGATTCATTACTACAACTTCTTCATTTCCTATACAAAAAATGCAAACCGCTTCTCGCTTGCTTATGCCCGGCAGGTGGCAGGTATCAATTGTTCCGGCGGAGTATGCCGGTATGAGCCCGCATTCAGTGGTATTAAATTCTCACTTACATCAAGCTTTTAAGGGTTTATCTTACGGGAAATAATAACCCACCCTCAAATTCTATATTATCCTGAATCACACCCTGAAACAAAATATCACCATTGCCATTCTACATTCGCAGGTCGTTTGCCCGTTATCCTAAATTCATTTTCTCAGGTGCTCACAATTTTTAAAAGGGAAATCACTGCATTTTTCAGCTCGCTGATGGGCTACATTGCTATTGCGGTATTTCAGATTCTTTCGGGCCTGATCATGTGGATATTTCCCGGCAATACTTTCGATTTCGGATATGCGAACCTGGATATTTATTTTACCACTGCTCCCATGGTTTTCATGCTTTTAATTCCTGCGATTACCATGAGGCTGTTTTCTGAAGAAAAAAAGGGAGGCACACTGGAAATTATTGCCACACGCCCCGTAACAGAATTACAGATCATACTCGGTAAATATTCAGCGGCACTCGTTCTGGTACTTATCGCGCTGCTTCCGGCGATCCTGTACTACTATACAATTTATGAGCTTGCCCTGCCCGCAGGGAATGTTGATTCAGGTGCTATAGCCGGCTCGTACATTGGCTTGTGCTTGCTGAGTGCTGCTTTTATTGCAATCGGATTATTTGCATCAGCATTGACTGATAATCAGATCGTAGCCTTTATTCTCGCAGCATTTTTATGCTTTGTTTTTTATCTGGCCTTTAACGCCCTTAGCGGCCTCGGATTGTTCGGAGGCAAAGTGGATGATGTCATTCAATCCATCGGCATTCAGTTTCATTACCAGTCCATCAGTCGCGGTGTGGTTGATACAAGGGATCTGACCTACTTTCTTTCGCTGATTGTAGTTTTCATTCTTTGTACAAAGATGGCATTGGAGAGCAGGAAATGGTGAAGAGCGTAATGAGCAGGGAAAGGATGAATGCCTGTCTAACGGTGGGTATCGGGAGGAAGGGTGAATGAAGGGGATTAATAAAATTTAACAAATAACTTTTGCAGCACAAGAGAACATACAAGCGGAATGCAATCACACAGCTTTTAATTGTGACAGGAATTCTTATTGTTCTGAATGTGCTGGCGTCAGCATTTTTTACCCGGCTGGATCTTACAGCAGACAGGCGCTTTACCCTCGATGATTCAACAAAGAAAATGCTCACAGGGTTGAAAGATCAGGTTTTTGTAAAAGTGTATTTAAAAGGTGACCTGCTCTCAGGATTCCAGCGGCTTGCAAACTCAACCAGGGAAATGCTCGATGAATTCAAGGTTTATGGCGGAGATAAGATTCAGTATGAATTTGTAGATGAGATAAGTGGCAGAAGTGAAAAAGAATTGAACGACCAGTTAAAGGAGCTTACGACAAAGGGGCTGCAGCCTGCCAATGTGCAGAATAAAGAAGGGGATGCTTACTCCCAGCAGATCGTGATACCCGGAGCGCTAGTTTATTACAATGGCAGGGAAGCTGCCGTAAACCTTCTGGAGAACACTCCCGGAACGGGAGCCATGAATGCCCTTAATAATTCAGATGCGCGTCTTGAATATAATTTGTCAAAGGCTATCCATGAACTTATTGCCATTACAAAGCCGAAGATCGGGTTTATAAGGGGCCATGGTGAAAT
>JBDSEA010000181.1:0-8397 GCA_039920305.1 Chitinophagales bacterium | reverse complement strand
TGCAGTCCACTGTTCCCAGGTAATAATCCACATCCAGTTTATCGCATTTTCTTTTGGCTTCTGATAGTGAAGAAGCCATAACCGTATCGAGGTAATAAGTATCACCAAAAAATATGTCCTTGTCATGACAGAAGCAGGAATAAGGTTCATCCTTTGCACATCCAATAAGGCATGGTAGTATAACTGCAATGAGAAGTAATCCTATTGTTGCTTTCATAATAAAGATTTTAGTTGCTGATGTTTAATATTGAGGTCATTGATTGTTCCTCAGACCTGATATGAACGATGTAGGTTCCCGCAATGAAATCTGCTGTATTGATATTCAAATATTGCGTTCCCGAAGGCAGTTCTCCGGGAAATGAAAATGTCTGCACTGTACGACCGGTAAAATCCAGCACCTCAATCAGCACAGCACTTTCGTTTTGCAAACTGAACCGGACGGTTGCAGCTTCTGTTGCAGGATTAGGATAAATGCTTACCTCTGTTACTGCAATCTCCTTTGCAAATTTTTGAGCATCCGTCTTGAATTTCACGAGCGATGACCACACCGTAGGTCCGAAGGAACAGCGTGTTTTTATTTGCCACTGATATTTTGTTGACGGAGTAAGGGAAGAAAGCGTTAATGAGGAGTTCGCAATACTCGTATCCACGTAGCTCCAGTTTCCTCCTACAGGACGAAAACGGATATTGTATTCAATTCCTCCAATTGCAGCGTTCCAGTTCAATTGAGCTGAAGATGCAGTAATATTCGTTGTTTGCAGACTTGTAGCATTCGGGCAGATTAATAAGGTTCCGCAATGATCAAAAGTGGCGCTGAAATTTCCATTAGGGAAGGGAAGGTCTATCACACGGTTAAATCCACCGTAAGGATCATCCACACCGCAACCGGAGTTCAAAAATGTTTCACCCGGATTACCCTCACTGAAATCCTGGTATCCATCTCCCCAGATACTATCGCGCACAAACAAAAACATAAGTTGTTGTCCCGAAGAAGCAAATGGAAAATCCACCTTAATTCTATAAATATTATCTGCCAGCATGGTAAGCTCACTTCCGGGTGCTGCCGGTGCCCAGTCAGTTAATATGGTTGAAGAATTATTGGAAGCAAAGGTGCCGGCTATGTGCACACCTCCCGGCCCTATGTATTGTCCGGTCATGTCCACATTGAATGTAACAGTAATTTGTGCCTTCAGCTGAATGCTGATCAGTGCAATGAGAAGGAAAGAAAGAAGAATTATGTTTTTCATGATGTTTAAGTTTGTGATGGATGGTTAAATGATAGGAAGTCTTGATTGCGGTTTTGAAGATTTAAATGATTTTAATTTTTCGCTGCCACAAATGTGCGCCGTCCTCAAAGCGGGTACAAACGGATAAACGCGGTTGGGGTTACGGAATTCGCATCATCTGCAAAAAGCAGGGATTTAACCAGAATGGGAATTGCCGGTTTTGTGAAATTCAGTTTGATAGTTGAACTATTTATAAATTCCGCAAAAATTTCATAGTGGTTCTTCTAAATTTGACATTTAATGCCAAACATTTCTTCCACCACTGATATTCAGCATGCTTTTTTTGAGCGCATCAGGCAAAAACTGAACTCTAATCTTTCTCTCGTAAATGAAATTGCCGACGTGCTGGAAGTGAGTAATGACAGTGCTTATCGCCGTTTACGCGGGGAAACTGCACTTTCGCTTAATGAAGCCTTTATTCTTGCCAGCCATTTTCAGATTGCACTGGAGGAAATTGCGCCGGTAAAATCTGATGCAGTACTTTTTGGAAGGAGCACTTTTCGTGATCAGCCCAATGATTTTAAATTATACTTGAAAGAAACCGAAGAATATTTTAAACGGATCTATGATTGTAAAGAGCGGCGTGGTTATTATGCTGCGAAAGACATACCTGTGTTTTATTTTTTCCAGATTGAAGAGCTGGCTCGCTTCAAGCTTTTCTTCTGGCTGAAAACTATCAAGGGAAGTCAGAATATAAATGAGTCAGCATTTTCCTTCGAAGCCGTTCCTGATGAATTTGTGAAACAGGGGAAAGCGATAGCCAGAATGTATTTCCACATTCCATTTGCAGAGTTATGGAATGAAGAAACGATTACCGCCGTACTCTCACAAATCAATTATTTTAATGAAGCTGGCTGGTTTGCTAACAGAAATGTGGCTCTGAAACTCTGCGAAAAGCTTGAAGAGCTTTTTAGTATTATTCAGCAGCAGGCTCAAACCGGTTTAATGTATTTCGATGGAAAGGTTTCTCATCCTGAAACGCACTACGAATTATTTTATAATGATTTGGTGGCCCTGGATAACTCCATCTATATTAAAACCGATCAGTTCAATATGGCAATGGTTAGTTATAATTCAATGGATTACCTGTTCACTTTTCACCCGGGCTTCTGCAGAGAAACTGAACAATTTTTAAAAAATCAGCAACAGAAATCGTTATTGCTTACAGGCTCATCTCAAAAAGAACGTAATAAGTTTTTTAACCGAATGCAGGCACGGATACAGGCCCTGAAAATGAAGCTTTGATTTTCTCAACTTACTTATTGATTCTGACGATGCTTTCATAACTTTCAGAAAAATTTCCATCATGCCGTTCCTCATTATCCTCTCAGCAATACTTCTTGTAGTGGCTTTTGCCATGCAATCGAACCAGCAAACAAGAATGGTTTCAAGAATACTCAAAATTGTCGCTGTTGTGATTCTCGCTGTGGGAATTTTGACTTCCTGCATCGTGCAGATCGAGGCAGGGCAAATTGGTGTGCCTACACTGTTTGGTAAAGTGAATGATGAGGTACTGGGCAGCGGCCTGCACTTTGTAAATCCATTTGTGGTTGTGCGGCGCTTTGAGGGAAGAACACAGAATTACACCATGTCAGGATTAACAACTGAGGGAGATCAAACCGGAGATGATGCTATTCGCGTACTCACGAGTGATGGGCTGGAACTTTCGCTGGATGTATCTGTTCTTTACCGGGTTATCCCGGGTAAAGCACCCGCTATTTTGAAAACCATCGGTGAAGATTATAAGAATGTAATCGTGCGCCCCATTACCAGAACCAAGATCCGTGATAATGCGACTTTTTACTCGGCCGTGGATCTGTACTCTAACAAGCGGGAAGAGTTTCAGCAAAAGATTTTTGCGGGGATTGAAAAGGATTTCACTGCCCGTGGCCTTGCCTTGGAACAATTGCTGTTGCGCAACATCACATTGCCTTCCTCGGTAAAGCAGGCCATTGAAGAAAAGATCCAGGCAGAGCAGGCAGCACAAAAGATGCAGTTCGTTTTGCAGCGCGAGCAGCAGGAAGCTGAGCGTAAGCGTGTGGAAGCGCAGGGTATTTCAGATTACCAGCGCATTGTGAGCCTCACGCTCACCCCGGGTCAATTGCAGTATGAAATGATCAAGGCCTATAAGGAGCTCGCATTATCCGGTAATGGAAAAGTTTTGATTATGGGAGATATGAAGGGCGGGGTACCGGTTATCCTGGACGGGAAGTAATCGAATTCAATTCTCCGCCATCAAATCATTCCTAACAATGCGCAGCCTTGCATAGCGCAGCATGATTTTTTTCTGTCCCACATTATTTTGAAAGAAGATCGTCGCCATTTTATCCTTAGCATTTCCTTCGAGATTAATCACCTTGCCAACACCGAACCGCTGATGCTCTATCTCCATTCCGGTTTGAATGCGTGTGTAATCATCAGCTGCAAAATCTGCTGAGGGCTTATGGGTGTACTGCGTTTCCTTAATGACCGGTATTGTGACCTGGGAAAATTTTTCTTCCCGTGACGATGCATTCATCTTATGATGCACGTAGGCAACATCCAGCACCGATGGATCAATTTCATCGAGAAAGCGACTCGGCTCATTGTATTGCAGGTTGCCGTACTTGTAGCGTGTTTGTGCAAACGCAAGCGTGAGCTTGTGTGCAGCACGAGTGATGGCAACATAAAATAAGCGACGTTCCTCTTCAAGGTCTTCGCGGCTGCTCATGCTCATGGTATTCGGAAAAAGATTTTCTTCCAGCCCTACGACATATACACATGGAAACTCCAGGCCTTTTGCTGAATGGATCGTCATAAGCTTTACACGGTCTGCATTATTCCCGCTGTCCTTATCAAAATCCGTGAGTAAAGAAATCTCCTGGAGGTAGGCGCCAAGAGATTTATCGAGAAGTTTTTCGTTCAGCACTTCGCCGTCCACGGTTACCCATTCCTGTTCTACAGGATCCTTATCCGCATCCATGCTTCTTTCTGAAAATTCCTTTATTCCATTCAGCAGCTCCTGAAGATTTTCGAAGCGGCTCATGCCCTCCACGGTTTTATCGTTGTGAAGCTCATGAAGTAATCCTGATGTTTTTGCGATGTGGGCTGCAAGGTCAAATGCATTATAGGTCTTAAGCATAACCGCATAACTCCTGATCCTGGTGACAAAATCAGCAATGGAGGAATTCCCGCGGTTCGCGGGCATATAATCAGCACAGTTTTCTAAAATCTCCCACAGCCGCTTGCCCTTTTCATTTGCCACGAGCAAGGCTTTATCAATTGATGTTTGTCCTATTCCACGGGTAGGGTAGTTAATGATCCGCTTCAGTGACTCTTCGTCAAAATGGTTTACCGTCAGCCGCAGGTAAGCGAGCAGGTCCTTGATCTCCTTGCGCTGGTAAAAAGAAACACCCCCATAAACCACGTAGGGGATATTGAGCCGCCGCATACCCTCCTCAAATGCCCTGGACTGTGCGTGAGTGCGGTATAGTATCGCAAACTCGCTATTCATTCTCTGGCAGCGCATCTTCTCTTCAAAGATGCCGTCCACCACCTGCTTACCCTCATCATTGTCACTTACCGCTTTGATCACTTTTATTTTCTCACCGTGATGATTTTCCGTCCATATCTCTTTCGTGATCTGCATCTTATTATTTCCGATCACTTTGTTGGCGGCGTGCACGATGTGCTTGGTGCTTCTGTAATTCTGTTCAAGCTTATAGACTTTTAAGTCCGGGAAATCTTTTTCAAAATTCAAAATGTTTTCGATGGTTGCCCCGCGGAAAGAATAAATGCTCTGTGCATCATCACCCACCACACAAATATTTTCGTGCATTGAGCCGAGCTTTTTTACAATCGCATACTGTGCGTAATTGGTATCCTGAAACTCATCAATCAAAATGTAGCGGAAGCGGTTCTGGTATTTGAAAAGCGCATCGGGAAATTTTTCAAGCAGGAAATACATTTTAAAAAGAAGATCGTCAAAGTCCATAGCGCCCGCCAGGAAGCAGCGCTTTGCATATTGATCATACAGCATTCCAATTTTCGGCCTGCCTGCGGCAGAATCATCTGCCATTAGATTTAAGTCAGCCTGATATTCGGAAGGGTTGATCAGAGCATTCTTCGCGGCGGAAATCCTGTTGTGGATCACCGCAGGCTTGTAAAGATTATCATTAAGGTTGTTTTCTTTTACAATGCTCTTTATGAGAGAGCGGGAATCATCGGTATCATAAATGGTGAAGTTAGCCGGATAGCCGATCTTCTCTGCCTCATACCGAAGAATGCGTGCGAACACGGAGTGAAATGTTCCGATGTATAAATTGCGTGCTTCTGTGCCGCATATCTTTTCCACACGTGCGCGCATTTCCGCTGCTGCCTTATTTGTAAACGTGAGCGCGAGTATTCTGAATGAATCAACACCGAGCTGAATCAGGTGTGCGATGCGATACGTAAGCACCCGGGTTTTACCGGAGCCGGGGCCTGCAACGATCATCACCGGACCTTCAGTGGCGGTAACGGCAGCCCGCTGAACCTCATTCAGGTCATCAAGATAATTCACGTTTCAAAATTAAGTTTTGAAAGCCAACGGCTGCAATGTTACTATCTTGGGCATGAAGAAAATTTGTCAACAATGAAAGCCATTTATCTCGTGAGGCACGGAAAGGCACAGGATGCATTCGAAATGCGTGAATCAGTGTTGCCCGTACCGGCTGAAAACCAGGTACGGATAAAGGTTGAGGCCTTTGGTTTGAACTTCGCCGATGTAATGGCCCGGAAAGGATTGTACCGGGATTGCCCTCCGCTTCCCTGCGTGATCGGTTATGATGTGGTGGGGATCATTGATGCATGCGGAAAAAATGTTACATGCGTAAATAATGGTGATCGCGTAGTAGCATTCACACGCTTCGGAGGTTATGCCCGGTATGCTGTAATTGATGAGCACGGGATTGCTGCCATCCCTCAGGATATGCCGCTTACATTTGCAGGAGCGCTCGCCACTCAGTATTGTACGGCTTATTATGCTGCTCATGAATGTGTGAATGTGTTTGCCGGAGAC
Organism: Chitinophagales bacterium; assembly: GCA_039920305.1. Lineage (GTDB taxonomy): Bacteria > Bacteroidota > Bacteroidia > Chitinophagales > UBA10324 > DASRAJ01. Next base: position 2,073 of record JBDSEA010000181.1, on the reverse strand, counting down.
CAGGTTTTGGTTCATGCAGCAGCAGGGGGCGTGGGAACTGCACTTGTGCAATTGCTGAAACATAAGGGAGCAGTGATTTTCGGTACCTGCGGGTCTGATGAAAAAGTAAATTATCTGCGAGCGCTTGGAGTTGATCATCCGGTGAATTACATAACCACTGATTACAGGAAGGAGGTCACCGGAATCCTGGACGGTAAAAAGCTGGATGTGATCTTTGATTCACTTGGCGGGAAATATGTCCGGGATGGAATAAAGCTGCTTGGAGCAGGAGGAAAAATGGTTTGCTATGGCGGAGCGCATATGAATGACACCAAAAATATTTTTTCAAAGCTGGCTTTTGGGGTACAATTCGGACTATACCATCCCGTCAATCTACTAAGAAAATCAAAATCCATTATCGGAATCTATTTACTCCAGCTGAGCGATCATAAGAGCCACATTATTTACAGGTGCCTCCATGAAGTAGTGAAGCTGGCGGGAGAGGGAATAATAAAACCGTCGGCCGGAATGGAGTTTCCGGTCTCAGAATTGCCGGAGGCACATGAGGCTTTTGAAAAACGAAAAACAATAGGCAAGGTGATGATGAAGTGGTGAGATATAAAATTTGCCGGTTATCACCCGGTTAAAAGCATTCAATAAATTACCATTTAAAGTGGAGCCTGCAAACATCGTCCAGCTGCTAAAGGAAACAGAAATCTTCCGTGATATACCTGTCACCGTTCTGCAGGATAGTGTATCATACATGCAGCTTCTTCATTTTGAAGCGGGAGAACCGATTGTGAGGAAAAACGAAACGGGAAACTGCATGTTTGTTATTGTAAAGGGAAAAGTAAGGGTGCACGATAATGATTATGCGATAGCCCACATGGAACGGGGAGATTTTTTCGGTGAAATGTCATTGCTTGACTCAAGCCCCCGCTCAATGTCGGTTTCGGCCTCGGAGAAGGTTGAAGTGATCGGCATAAGCCAGGAAATTTTTTACACCTTTCTTAAACACCATCCCGCATTGATTAAAAGTATCATGGCGGGGGTAAATAAGCGGTTGAGGACTCAAAACCAGTTATTGATTGAAGAATTCAAATCACGTGAGCAGGAGCTGAAGCGGCAGGTAGAAAAACAAACCCTATTGTACAGGGAACAAAAAGAACGTGCTGAGCAATCAGAAAAATTCAAGCAGCAGTTTCTTGCCAATATGAGTCACGAAATTCGTACGCCCATGAATGCAGTGAGCGGAATTACCTCACTGTTACTTGCTAAAAAACCGCGACCTGACCAGCACCATTATCTCGAAGCCATCAGTAAGTCATCTGACACTTTACTTCATATTATCAATGACATTCTTGATATTTCAAAAATTGAAGCGGGAAAAATTGAAATCGAGAAAATTGATTTTTCATTGAAGGAATTATTGGAACAGGTAAAACAAACATTAGATTTTAAAGCGGAAGAAAAAGGTCTGCTGCTGATCACCAGGATCGGCAAGGGCGTTCCTGATGTGCTGATCGGTGATCCTGTACGGCTGAATCAGGTAATGATTAACCTGGGCGGCAATGCAATCAAGTTTACTGAGAAAGGAAGTATAACTATTGAAGTGGAAAGTAAAGAAGCAAATCTGACAGATGAAACGGCAGGGGGTTTTCACGATTTCCTTCTTACATTTCATATTACTGACACAGGCATCGGCATCCCTGAAAAAAAGCTCGATTCGATTTTCGAAAGTTTTACGCAGGTGTATTCATCCGACTCCCGCAGGTTTGGCGGTTCAGGATTAGGCCTTTCGATTTCCAGGCAACTCGTGGAGCTGCAGGGAGGAAAAATTTCTGTTGCAAGTGAGGAGGGTTGCGGCACCACATTTTCTTTTACGATCACCTGTCCTGCCGGATCAGCAGAAAGGTTGAGCCATCGTATTCAACAGGAGCAAAAAGCTGACGGCAGTATCTTAAACGGCCTGAAAATTCTTTTGGCAGAAGATGATGAATACAACAGGGTAGTAGCAGTTGACACACTGAAATTAAAGGCAGCAATCGAAATTGATGTGGCATTAAACGGTGAAGAAGTAATTGCCCTGCTTGA
>JBDSEA010000180.1:0-2907 GCA_039920305.1 Chitinophagales bacterium | reverse complement strand
TCGGCGTGGCCGGTGATGCTATCAAGGCAGCGAAAAGTAAAAATTTTGTTCCGGTTAAAAACTTTGGAAGTAATAAAATAACCCATAAGATTTTACTCAATGATATTGCAGATGTAAATGAGGAGGTTGAAAAAGTTCTCACCATAGCCTTCAAAAAAAATTAGTGCATTGATGTCATTGAATGCATGGTATGAAAATACGGATTCACATATTCCGGTTGCTGCTGTAATTTTGCATCAGTATAAATTTTTGGAATGGAAGAGGTATTAGTATATGAAAAGCCATGTGATACCGGCAATGATACGGCGGATGGTGCGAGGGTGATTTTATTCAATGATGAGGTGCATTCTTTTGATGAAGTAATTCATCAGCTTATCAAAGCAACACAATGTTCACTCGAAAAAGCAAAAAAATTTGCAGAAACGGTTCATCGTAGTGGAAAATGTGAGGTATATCATGGTGCAGTGGAGGATTGCCTGCACGTTAGCGCCGTACTGGAGGAAATACACCTAAAGACTACTGTTGATTTTTCATAGCCTTACCTAATTTGTAATCTGACTTAAACATTTGCGGAAACGTTCGCTCTATTTAAAAATATTCAACAGCTTTAAACAGCTTGTTATTTGATTCTATCGACGGATTCAGAAGGCACTTGTCAGCTTAGCCTCAAACTTTGAATTCCCATAGAAAATTGTTTTCTAAAAATGTTCTGTAATCAGGTTTATTTCTCTCAAGGGTTTTAAAGATGCCATGTATTTTTGCTTTCAGTAAAAAATTTGTATGAAACTATTCTCAGCTTCTTCAGTCCTTCTTATCATTTTTAATTTTTCACTTTCTGATATGCGCGCCCAAAACCCGCAACCTGCCACACCGGGTAATCTAAACAAAATGCCACCAGTAACCAGGAATTTAAAAAATGCTCATGCCAGAAATATTGATGACAGCAGTTCATTCCGGTTTTTCACTGAACAGTTCGCTGATTTCAGAATACTGCGATACCAGGTTCCTGGGTTTGACCAACTTTCATTAAAGCAAAAGATACTTTGTTATTATCTCACTCAGGCAGCGCTTTCTGGCAGAGATATTTTTTATGACCAGAGCTATAAATACAACCTTACTGTCCGAAAAACAATTGAAGCAATAATGGGTATTAAGGAGATGGATCGTTCCGGTGAGGAATGGAAAAAATTCGAGGTATATGCCAAACGGGTATGGTTTTCAAACGGCATTCATCATGTATATTCCAATAATAAAATGATTCCTGAATGTTCCGTACAATGGTTCTCAGAACAATTACGCGCCTGTGATGCTACAAAGCTTCCTCTTCAGCAGAGCCAGTCAGTGGAACAGTTTGAAGCGTTAATCACACCCATAATTTTTGATCCCAAAATTGCCCCCAAGCGTGTCAATCTCGATTCAAATGATGATTTGGTAAATACAAGTGCGGTAAATTTTTATGAAAATATATCGCAGGCAGAAGTCACAAACTATTATAAGAATCTTTCTTCGGCAAATCTAACAAATCCTCCAAGTTCCGGATTAAACTCGAAGCTTATGAAGGATGCGAATGGTAGGATCGTTGAGAACACCTGGAAGGTGGGCGGAATGTATTCCCCTGCAATTCAACAAATTATTGTATGGCTTAATAAGGCGAAGGAAGTGGCGGAAAATGAGCATCAAAAAAATGCAATTGGATATCTTATAGAGTATTATCAAACAGGCGATCTGAAAAAATTTGATGATTACAGTATTGAATGGATCCGAGATACAACCTCTGTAGTTGACTTTGTTAACGGTTTTATTGAAGTGTATCAGGATCCGCTTGGCTACAAAGGATCATGGGAAGCCTATGTTTCGATTAAAGATTCAGCAGCAACAAAACGAATCAAATCCATCAGTGCTCAGGCTCAGTGGTTCGAAGATCAGTCACCGATCATGAATGAGCACAAGAAGAAAAATGTAAAGGGCATTTCAGCAAAGGTGATCAATGTGGTGATGGAAGCAGGTGCACTGGCACCGCTTACAGCCATCGGTATAAATCTTCCGAATTCTGAATGGATCCGCGAGCAGTATGGTTCAAAGTCAGTTACCATTGACAATATTACGCATGCATACAGTGAGGATTCAAAATCAAGTGGTGTAGTGGAAGAGTTTTATTTCAGCGATGAAACAATAAATCGCATAAAAAAATTCGGTTCCCTGTCGGACAACCTGCATACTGATATGCACGAGGTAATTGGGCATGCATCAGGTCAGCTGAATCAGGGAGTGGGTGCCTTCAATGAAACATTGAAGAATTACGCGAACACCCTCGAAGAGGCACGGGCTGACCTTGTAGCTCTATATTATATCGTGGATCCAAAGCTTGTTGAGATCGGAGTAATGCCATCTTTAGATGCTGGCAAGGCGCAATATGATAAATACATCGAAAATGGATTGATGATTCAGCTTACCCGGCTTCCTGAAGCTGAAAATCAGCTGGAAGAATCGCATATGCGCAACCGCCAGATGATTGCAGCATGGGTTTACGAGCATGGAAAGAATGATAATGTGATCGCTAAAGTCGTAAAGGAAGGAAAAACATATTTTGAGATCAGGGATTATGAAAAATTACGGTCACTTTTCGGACAATTGCTGCGCGAGGTACAGCGGATAAAGTCAGAGGGGGATTATAAAGCGGGCAGCGGGCTGGTAGAAAATTACGGTGTTAAAGTTGATCCTGAACTGCATAAGGAAATCCTTAATCGCTATGCAAAGCTGAACATTGCACCCTACCGCGGTTTCATTCAGCCACACCTGGAGCCTGTAATGGATAAAACCGGTGAGATCAGTAATGTTCGCATCATTTATCCGCAAAAGTTTATGATGCAGATGATGAACTTCGGGAGAAAATATTCTTTTTTGCCC
>JBDSEA010000179.1:0-9555 GCA_039920305.1 Chitinophagales bacterium | reverse complement strand
TTAATGGTGATTATGTCAGTTATAATGCTGGTAATCCTCAAATGAAAAGTATTTTAAAAAGAATCGGTAATATTTCAATAAAAATTCTTAAAGCTATTTTTGTGCGCAAGAAAAGCTGTTGCGAATAAAAAGATAATGGTGAGCATGCTTCCCAAAATATCAAAGTATATAGCCTGTTCGCTGCTTGCTGTCATTGTGTACGCTCATGTGTGCACTATGTGGTGTGCAGGCATGTCAGGCTGCATCAAAATGGATATTTCAGAAAATGAAGATTGTGGTAAATCGTGCTGCAAAAACACTCAAAATCCGGAATCCAGAACTGCTGATTGCCAGAAAGACCATATTGCTTTCTTCAATGCTACCGGGAAGTTTTTTACTGGGGTGAATAATGCTTTGGCAAAGCCGTTTCAAGCACTTGCCGCAATAGTAACTCCCCAACTATTCATTTCTACTTCTGACAGTGATCAAACCATTGTCGCGTACAATGGTTTTCATCCGCCACCTCCGAAAGCGGATATACGCATATCCATTTCGAGTTTCCAGATCTGATTTACTTCTTCTTTACCGCGGGTGTATGCACTGCGCGGCCTATGCTTGTTTCTGCCCGGCAGAAAAAAGCATCCTCATTATTTCTTTCAGTTCGAAAACAATCAAAACCTAAATTAAAATGAAAAAAATAATCATCGCAGTAGTCATTATGACAACCGCAATCATGCAAACAGGGTTGGCACAGGATACAACAACCCAATCTCAATTCCCGCAACTTCTCAATTCTTACTATGAAATTAAAGACGCGTTGGTAGCAGGTAATGCGGGTTCCGCTGCTTTAAATGCCGTGACATTTGTAAAGATCGCAAACGATATTAGCTCTAAGAATTTATTTGAGGACAACCCCAAAATTTTATTAAAAGATGCCGCCGTAATTTCTGAAACAACAGATATAAAGACTCAACGCGAACGCTTCGCTGCTCTCTCTTCCAATATGATTGCGATGGCGGAAAAGATCAAGCTTACCTCAGAAACTGTTTATATGGATTATTGCCCTATGAAGAAGGCGTATTGGCTGAGCAGCGAGAAGGACATTAAGAATCCCTATTACGGAAGCGCAATGCTCACTTGCGGCAGTGTAAAGGATACTTTGAAATAATTCAAAACGACATTTTATCACTCTTAACTTTTAAAAAAATGAAAGACTTAATTTTTGGAATTGCAATACTTGAAACATCGCAAACTGCATGTAATAACAGTAACAAGCCAAATGAAAATCAGGGCGAAGCGCACGATTCTGTTCAGGCGGAACGGCAAGCAAATAAATGATGATGAAAAGATGCTGCTGCTGCTGGCAGAAAAATGGTTGTGACAATGGGCTAGCAGTTAGCGAAGCATATAAAAAACGGGAAAGCTGATCTTAATTTCAGTGAGTTTGGTTCTTCCTCTTACAAACGACAATTAAGTAAGCTGAAGGCAATTGAAAACAGCATCAGAGACAACATTGTGCCATTACCGTTATACAAGCTGATTCATAAAAATGCTATTCTTTCGAAAAGAAGACAAATCACTCATAATTGACTGGGCGGAAAAAACAAAAGACAGTCTTTCAATAACAAATCATTAAAAATGAAAACAAGTTTTTTTATAGCGTGCTTGCTTTTTGCTTCTGCAATCGCTTATGCGCAGCATGAAGGCCATCAAATGCCCACACCAAAAGCACCTTCTCCAAAGAATGATACGATGCAGGTTGATAAAGAAAAACACATGGACATAGGCAGTATGAAAACGGACAGCACACATGATATGCAAATGGATCAGGAAAAACCAATGGACATGGTTAATATGCAAATGCCTGCCCGTCCGTCAGGCGGGGACAGAACCATGGGATATAAATTCATTGAAAGCGCACAGCCCCCGCGCACTGTTCGCTATGATTTATATATCAGGGATACCCTTGTTACCTACGGCAAAAAATCTAAACGTGCTATTGCAGTAAACGGTCAGATACCCATGCCTACGCTTACGTTTACTGAAGGTGATACAGCGGAAATTTATGTACACAACGAACTGGATGAAGAAACATCACTGCATTGGCACGGTTTGTTTTTGCCCAACCGCATGGATGGTGTTCCGTTTCTCACGCAAATGCCTATTGAGCCGTACACAACGTATCTCTATAAATATCCCATTGTGCAGCACGGCACCCATTGGTATCACAGCCACAGCAAGTTGCAGGAGCAGATAGGCATGTATGGCGCTTTCATCATGAATAAAAGAAAAGAATGGAGCATACCTACTATTCCTGTTGTGCTGAGTGAATGGACAGATATGAAACCCGAGGAAGTACATCGCAGTCTTAGAAGCGCCACTGATTGGTTTGCCATAAAAAAAGGTTCAACACAGAGTTATGCTGAAGCCATCGGCACCGGGAATTTTACTACCAAGATTACGAACGAATGGAAGCGGATGAATGCCATGGATGTCAGTGATGTATTCTACGATAATTTTTTAATCAACGGAAAAAACCAAAATGAACAACCTCAATTTAAAGCTGGTGATAAGGTAAGACTGCGCATAGCCAACGGAGGTGCATCAGATTATTTCTGGCTGAGCTATGCCGGAGGCAAGATTACTATAGTGGCAACCGATGGCAATGATGTGGAACAGGTTGAAGTGGACAGGTTGATTATTGCAGTATCCGAAACGTATGATGTGGTTGTAACTATTCCTGAAAATAAGAGTTATGAATTTTTAATCACTCCTGAAGACCGCACTAAATCGGCTTCCCTTTGGTTAGGTAGCGGAGAAAAAGAGTATGCAATCAAATTGCCTTCGCTAAAATATTTTGCGGGCATGAAGATGATGAATGATATGATGGACATGAAAGGCAATATGATAGAAATGGAAGGGATGAAGATGACCAGCCAGGTAATGGATATGAACATGGTCATGTATCCCGAAATCACCGGGGAAGAGAAACATGGTAAGAAAAAGAAGATGCCAGCGCATCCTACAGGTGAGGAAGACACGAAAGACTTGGACATGAATAAAATGAATCAGGATACGTTGCACGAAAAGGATAACATGAAGGGGCATGATATGCAGGGAATGAATATGGAAGCCGAAAGCGGGGACATTGTTACGCTTAATTATACCATGCTGAAAGCAACAGAAAAAACTACATTGCCCCAGGGTGCATGGAGAATTTTGAATTTTGAACTGACGGGAAATATGAACCGCTACGTTTGGAGTCTTGACAACAAGGTGGTTTCTGAAAGCGACAAGATCATGATCAAAAATGGAGAACGACTCAGAATAATATTGTTCAATAACAGCATGATGCGGCATCCCATGCACCTGCATGGTCACGACTTCAGGTTACTGAACGGACAGGGTGAATATGCGCCCATGAAAAACATCATTGACATAATGCCTATGGAGAGTGATACCATTGAGTTTTATGCCGGTGAAGCCGGAGGCGACTGGTTTTTCCATTGTCATATTTTATATCACATGATGAGCGGCATGGGCCGGGTTTTCAGCTATGAAAATTCACCGGCTAATCCTGATATCACCAATACTAAAGTTGCAACCCGCGGTTTAAATTCTGACGATAATAAATTCCACCCTATGGGCAGATTGGGCATTGAAAGCAATGGAAGCGACGGAGAATTTATGCTCTCTCAAACCCGTTGGAAATTAAGCACACTCTGGCATTTGGGGTATCATGATGTGCACGGCTATGAAAGCGAAACAGTGTTCGGAAGATATTTAGGTAGAATGCAATGGTGGTATCCATACCTCGGCTTTGATTATCATTACAAGAAAGAAGGGGCTCCCCAAAAAAACATCTTTGACCTTGAAGGCAGTCCCAAAAATATTTTCGGAAGTGAAAAATATAATTGGTTCGGGCAATTGAGCAATAAAGACAATCGCCATACGGCAATAGCCGGTATTGCATATACGTTGCCAATGCTCATAATTGCTGATGCACGAATTGACGGAGACGGAAAATTTAGATTTCAACTTTCAAGAGAAGATATTCCGCTCGCTCCACGCCTTCGTATGAATTGGATGCTCAACACCGACAAGGAATACATGCTTGGCTTTCGCTACATCGCCACTAAATATATTTCCCTCTCCACTCATTACGATAGCGACATGGGATTAGGTGCCGGTTTGACTTTTACTTACTGAACACACACTTGATATCTTAAGAATTATGGACATCAGCATTCAATTCAACAGGATTCAAAACAATGTGTCTATTAGCTTATTGCTTTCATTAATTAGAGGATGGAAAGATTTTACTCCACACAGAATTTCCGCATGCAGGAATGTATCGCGGCTGGATCCACGTTCAGGTGAATGGAAAAGTATTACCAGCAGATTTCGCGTTTATAGTTACACAATGCAGGGCAGGAACCGATAATGAAACAAAAACAGAACATCAGCATCATGGATTTAATCGAAAAAGGTTTTACCATCAATCTGTTTTAAACTGTTATAATGCTGAACCACTTTATCAAGTTTTCGCTTCAAAACAGACTACTGATCTCCGCGGCTGCCATTATCCTGCTTGTGTATGGGTTTTATTCAGCCGTTCATTTGCCGGTTGATGTACTGCCTGATTTGAACAAGCCGCAGGTTGTGGTTTTTCTTGAAGCTGAAGGCATGGCACCTGAGGAAGTGGAGCAACTTGTTACACTGCCGGTTGAGCGAACAATGAACGGTGCACCTGGAGTTGAAGCCGTGCGAAGCAATTCTACCATCGGGCTGGGTATGGTGTTCGTCACTTTCGCCTATGGGACTGATGTTTTGAAAGACCGGCAGATTGTAGCCGAAAAATTACAGCTCGCGCAAGCGCAATTGCCCGAAGGAGTGATACCAGCCATGGGTCCGATATCTTCCATCATGGGACAAATTATGCTGATCGGGATGTCAAGTGACACGACTTCCAAGGCAGACCTGCGTACACTGGCTGACTATACCATTCGCCCGAGATTACTTTCAGTACCTGGTGTGGCGCAGGTTATACCCATTGGCGGCGAAGTACTGCAGTACCAGGTTCTTCTTGATCCGATCAGAATGAATACCTCCGGTATTTCAGTTGATGAAGTGGAAAATGCCCTTCGAAACTCGAACAGCAACAGCACGGGAAATTTTTACGTGCGTAACGGACAGGAGATTCTCATTCGTAACCTGGGAAGAATCACCTCGCTTGATGATATAAAGAATCTGGTTATAGGCGAAAGAAATAATACCCCGGTGCTTGTGCAAAATATTGCTGAGGTGAGCTTCGGTGCAAAGCAAAAACGCGGTGATGCCAGTGTCAACGGGCGCCCCGCTGTAATTCTTGCTGTGGAAAAACAACCCGGCGTTAATACGTCCGATCTCACCGAAAAAATAACTGAGGCAGTTTCAGATTTGCAAAAACAAGTGCCGGAAGATGTTAAGATCAACCCCGATGTTTTTCAGCAAAAGCATTTTATCGAAAATTCAATCAGCAATGTTCTTGCGGCCTTGCTCGATGGCTCCATACTCGTAATCATCATTCTCTTCATCTTCCTTTTCAACCTCCGCACCACCGTTATTTCGCTTACAGCCATCCCGCTTTCCATTGCCATAACCGCGATCATATTTTCCCAGTTTGGATTGTCAGTAAATACGATGACTCTGGGCGGCCTGGCAATTGCCATTGGTGAACTGGTAGATGATGCAATTATAGATGTTGAAAATGTATTCCGGCGACTGAAGGAAAACCGCCAGTCAGCGAGTCCGCGGAGTCCTTTGCTTGTGATATATGAGGCATCAGCAGAAGTACGAAATTCTATTGTGTATGCAACAGTGATAGTGGTGCTGGTGTTTATACCCCTGTTTTTTCTTGGCGGTGTTGAAGGAAGAATATTCTCCCCGCTGGGAATCGCCTATATCACATCCATTCTATCATCCCTGCTTGTTTCACTCACTGTAACACCGGTGATGTGCTACTATTTACTTTCAAAAGGAAAATTACTGGAATCAAAGGATACAGTTGTTGTGCAATGGCTGAAGAAGTGGGATGTAAAAATGCTTACGCGGGGATTGCAGAAGCCAAAGGCAGTGCTTGGCGGTGTCTCAATGCTGTTTGTGATTGCCATAATCATGTTCCTGTCTTTTGGATCTGAATTTCTTCCTGAATTCAATGAGGGATCACTCACCGTAAATATGTTTGCACGGCCGGGCATTGCACTTGCTGAATCAAATAAGCTTGGAACGATTGCAGAGCAGCAAATAATGAAAGTACCCGAGGTAAAATACACCGCACGCCGGACGGGCCGCGCGGAACTGGATGAGCATGCTGAAGGAGTGCATTCTACTGAAATTGAAGTGGAGCTGGATTATTCAAAACTGAACCGGAAGAAGGAGGTAGTGGTAAATGAAATCCGGAACAAGCTTGATGCCATGAAGGGCGTGGTAGTAGTGGTTGGCCAGCCGATATCACACCGGCTCGAGCATTTGCTGTCCGGCGTGCAGGCCCAGGTTGCCATCAGATTATATGGCAGTGACCTTTCGATGCTTAGGAATTTCGCTGATCAGATCAAAAACAGTATTCAAAATGTAAAGGGTGTTTCAGATTTGAAGGTGGAGCAACAGGTTTTAATTCCGCAATTAAATATCAAGGTTGATGACGGTAAAATTTTGAAATATGGTTTGCAGAAAGGGGATATCGTAAAAGACCTGCAAACATTATTTCAGGGTGAATCTGTTTCGCAAATCATTGACGGACAAAAAAGATTTGATCTTGTAGTGAGGCTTTCCGAAGATGCACGCAGGGATTTGAGTCTTATCCAAAACACCCTAATAAGCCTGCCCTCCGGAGAGATGATCCCTATAAAGAATATAGCCGAGATCTCTGAAGAGCCTGGACCAAACACCATCAGTCATGTGAATGCACAACGGGAAATTACCGTGTCACTGAATGCGAGCGGCCGTGACCTTGCGGGCATGGTGCGGGAGGTGAAAGATAAAATTGCTGCCGGTGTAAAATTGCCTTCCGGTTACTTTATCGAGTATGGCGGGCAATATGAAAGCCAGCAGGCCGCTTCACGCTTAATTTTAATTTTAAGCATCGTGGTATTGATTGTAATCGCTCTGGTCTTGTACAGTCACTTCAAATCTTTCCTGCTGGTGATGCAGATCATGCTGAACATTCCGCTTGCTCTGATCGGAAGTGTTATTGCAATATGGCTGACAGGCGGGGTAACTTCTATTGCCACCATGGTAGGTTTTGTCACGCTCACTGGTATTGCATCACGCAATGGCATCATGCGTGTATCCCATTATATTCATCTCATCAAATACGAAGGAGAAAAATTCAATGAGCAGCTAATCATTCGCGGCTCCCTTGAACGGCTGGTGCCGGTGATGATGACAGCACTGGTGGCAGCACTGGGTCTTTTGCCGCTGCTCTTCAATCCGGGTGAGCCCGGGAAAGAAATACTTTATCCCGTTGCAGCAGTGATACTGGGCGGGCTGATAAGCTCAACACTCCTTGACCTGATTGTAAGCCCCATTGTGTTTTCACTGATCGGAAAGAAAGCACTCGAAACTTATTTTTCACAAACAGAAAATGATCCGCTTGAAAAGGCAGCAACATGATCTCTTACCGGATAAAACTTTTTTTTAATCTCAACAATCATTCTAAAACCAAAACCAAAACCAAATTCAAATGAAAACAACCAATTCAGTTATGGCCATTCTGATCATAGCGTCAGCGGCAATTATTTCTTCCTGCGGAAATCAGGAGCAACAAAAAACGGAAGCGATTGACACCACAAAGATTTCAGAGCAGGCTGCAGCTCCAACTTATCCTTCAGAACATAATGATGCGGCAGAAACCCATGAGGTGAATAAAACGGGTGGAGGCCCTCATCAGGGCATGGTACAGGAAGCCGGCGAAGGTTATCATATGGAAATGGTCATGAGCGGCAAGGATCTGATTTTTTATCCGCTGGATGCCAGGACTGAGCCGGTAGAAATGAAAGGATGGAGCGGAAAAGCCCTCATGCAATATGCAGATGGCGACACAAAAAACATTGACATGAAAATGATGGACAATATGCTGATTGCGATGGGAGCCAATACCGGTGAAAAGTTCAAATCGGTGGTAACACTCACCAATGGCAGCACTTCCATTTCCTCTCAATTCAGCAGCGAAGCAGATGAGCATGGAGGTGAGAGTCATGATCATACTCATTAAAATTTTACAAGGGCTGGTGATTCACAAGGGTAATTCACACGGCGTTTCAGCCTTCACGGCGTATTGCTGATAGGAAAATAATTCAGAATAAAAACTGTAGTAATGGAAGGGAAAAGAAAAAAATTAGTGAGTGCATTTCTGATGTTGGTGTGGCTCTGTATTTCAAAATCTTCTTTCAGCCAGATCATTACTCTTGACACTGCAATAGCTGCAGCCCTGAGCGGTTACCCTTCCCTGCTGCAATCACAAACACAACTTCTGCAGCAGCAGCAATCAAAAAAATCATCCTTTGCAATTCCAAATCCTGAAATCGGCATTGAAATACCCGCTTATGATTTTTCATGGAGCATTTCGCAAAATCTTGAGTTTCCGCTCGTATATTTTAATCAGGCTAAGCTCGGAAAAGCAAACGTGGAACTCGCACAGCAAAACCTGATTCTTAATGAAATTGAGTTGAGATACAGGGTTGCAACTGCATTTCTTCAATTACAATATACCCATTCACAGATGACGGAATTAAAGAAACAAGACAGCCTGTTTCTTACTTTATCCAATGCCGGTGACAGAAGATCTGAAGCGGGTGAGATCGGGTTGCTTGAAAAATTAAATGCTAATAATGCCTATCAGAATAAGCACAACTTGTGGCTTCAATCGCAGGCTGATTTTGAAACAGCGCAAAAACAGCTTCTCCTATTCACCGGCATGGCTATTTCAAACCCGTATCCGGCCGGAGGTCTGGTAAAATTTGCAGTTCCGCCCGCGGCACTGACTGACAGCAGCGCGCCGGTAACAAACCCCTTTTCAGGGATTGCAATTAAAAATTCAATGGTAGCTCAGCGAAACTGGAACCTTGAAAAATCAAAAGCATTACCCGGTATTTTTGGAACCTACCTGAGTGACAACGGGAATTCATCTTTAACACCAACAAGGTTAGATGTCGGTATCACCCTGCCACTCTGGTTCTGGCAATATGCTGCGCGAATGAAATCCGCGAAGTATCAATGGAAATCTGCCGGATATCAAATGCAGGCAACTGCCCTCGAAGTAAATTCACAATGGCAGCAGGCACTTGGTGAATTGAAAAAATTTTCTTCATCACTGAATTACTATGAAACAAGTGCCATACCCCAGGCGAATAAGATCATTGATGCTTCCAACCGCAGTTACAATGCAGGTGAGATCGGTTATGTGGAATTGCTTCAAAATCTAAACACTGCTTTCCAGACCAGCCTCGATTATTTGAATGCGGTGAAAGATTTCAACCAGGCCATTATTCAAATTCATAAACTTTCAGGTCAATGATCAAAATGAAAATCCTTCTT
>JBDSEA010000178.1:0-19377 GCA_039920305.1 Chitinophagales bacterium | reverse complement strand
TCGCAATAAATCCTTGAAAAAAAAAATCAGAAAAAAATATCTTGCTTTCGCTACCATAGGGATGGGTATTTCCCTGTAATTTATATTCATTTCAGCTTCGTCTTGTTTTCTCTGGGAACTTCCATCACCTCTTCTTTTTTCTTCCCCCCTTTGCTGGCAATTTCCTCTCTTACTTTTTTCTTTCCAAAAATTACCGGAGTCATATGCAGCTTATTATCCTCACCGTAATATGCTTTCAGAGTTAGCCCTATTCCTGATTTACGATTTGAATCAGGGTGCTCTGCCAGCTCTTCCGTTTTTCCTTTTCTGATGTTTCCAAGTGGTATATTAATCAGCAGCAGCGTATTGGTTTTATTGAAGTCATATTTTCCCTCAGCAAACAGGGTAAGCACCGATGAATAAAGGTCGAGGTGAGAAAAAGTTATTTCTGATCCGTTTAATTCATATTCATTTTCTACACCGCTGAACCTGATGTTTCTGAAGTCGCGGTTTTTAAAAACGTATTTTGATATCTGTTCAATGCTTTCAAAATTTTTCAGCTCCCCGTCTTTTATCGAAACCTTCATTTTACCCCTCATTGAAGACGGAATTACTTTAAAATCATTATTAAGGCGGCAATGAAAACTAATATCAGCTTTTAGTTTGCCATCCACATCGTTATGAGTAATCGTGGTTTGTCCGAAATCATCGAAACCTTTAAGGAAGGAGCTGATATCAGCATTATTTATAGTTGCCTGAAGTTTTACCTCGTGATTTAAGCCCGCTATTTTAGTTATATCTCCAGCGAACGAAAATGTTCCTCCGGAGGCTTTCATCTCCGTGTTTTTGAAATGCACATAATCGCTCGCGTAAATCAATTCGCTTTGCACGCCTGTTGCAGCAAAATGCTTGTAAAGCACTGTATCTGCATGTAAATTAAAGTTCAATTCAAACCTGTCAATCATCATATCCAGTGCTGAGGCTACATGATTAGTGGTTTCACCCTTAGGTACAGGGTTTTTTTTGGGAAAAGAAATTGTATCATTCTGAAAATTGAAGGAATTTAAGTCAATAGTAGCCGCCGTGAGTGAAAAATCTCCTTTTGCTGAGGCCGTTTTTGAAAAGAGCGAAGGGATGAATTGAATAAACGAGCCATTAACGTAAGCACTGTTATGATTCAATTTAAAACTTACTGAATTAACATGCAGGTCGCTGTCATTGAATACCACACTGCCGCTGATATCCCGGAATTCAAAGTCACGGGGCAGGTAATCAAGCTCAACATTATTAATGATCATGCTTCCATTGATATGTGCATTCATTTTATTGGTGAGTGAGTCAAAATAATTCACCATGGGGCCTGAATAGGAGAAGCTTACCTTAATATTTCCCGAAAGGATTTTAATACGACTTGTATCCACCACTTTTGATACAGAAGCTTTATCCAGATCTGAGGAGGCCTTCATAAGCAAAACCGGTGACTTGAGATCGGTAATCACCAGCTGGGTATGCAGGGGGATTTGGTAGATATCGCCGTCAAAAACAGGAAATATAAATCTCGAATTATGGTCATCATTAATCTTTGACGAATCAACATGATTGGTGAACCAGCCCTTGAAGGTTAAGTCATCAAATGATTTTGATCCTAAAGAAATGCGGTTAGCTGACGTTTTAAAATACAAATCCACATAGGGCTTTGTATTCGGAACAAGAGAACCGCGGATGATTGCATAGACAGTAATAGGCTTGTACACCTGGTAGCGTACAAGCTTTTGCTCAATAGATTTTGGCAAAATTGAATAACCAACGTCCGGTTTGATTGAGCGCGAAAAAAAATTGAACTGCATGGATGGTTCCTTTCCAAAAACAAATCTGCTCTGGATGGCCACTACCTGCTTGTCAACAACAACAGTACCCCCGGTAATGGCAAGTAATTTTTGTTTATCTATAAACTCCCCTTCAAGATTCAGATCAGTGGTTTTATTGGTCAGGTAACCTCCCTTTTCAGGATTGAAAATGAGATGATCAAAATGGACATCACCCTTCATGTTGAATGCTACTGCTGAATCATTACGGTTGAGTTCTATAACGGAATTAATGAAGCGGAGCCTGAAAGATTTTTCCTTATCAGAATTCGCATAGCTGAAGGATACATTGTGTAAGCGAATGCGGCGGGGCAAGGGCGCATCATGATCATTTTTTTTGCTTTCATCACTGCTAATAATCTGTAAATTAAGACCTCCGCTGTCGGATTTAAGCAGCGATATCTTTGCATTTTCCAATCGCACTGACTGGAGTGATTTCTGCTTGCTCCACAAATTTTTCACCGGTAAGGCAACTAAAAGCTCTTTGGCAATCAATATGGTATCTGATTTTCCATTTAAAGAGTCAGTTAGCAAAATATTTTTTAACCGAACTGAAACCGAGGGAAAATTTGCAAATATTCCAAAATCAATATCCTCCACTTCAAGCTTGCCATTGATATTTTTATTAAAGGAAGAGGTGATTGCAAAAAGAATTTCTTTTTTATTAATAAGAAGCAGAACATAGGATACAATAGCTAAAATGAAAATTACAGAGAATATAATTCCTGTTATTCGGATCCAGGGATTGCGTACCTTCAAAAGCTTCATTTATTTATCGGTTGAAATATATTTATGATAACTAAGAATGAAAGTTTTAATCCGGATGAGTTTCAGATACGGTTAACTTGCTGAAAATGCCGGCAGTGCCAGGGAAATATTAGTCTTTGAAATTGCATTATATCCTCCATAAACATTGCGAAGATTCTTAAACCCTTTTCTTCGAAGCATGGAAGCGGCAATCATTGAGCGGTAACCACCCTCACAATGGAGGTACAGAGTATCCGAAGAAGCTGAATTGAGCTTATTCAACTGGTTATCAAAATCCTGCAAAACCACATTTACAGCTCCCTGCACATGCCCTGCTTCAAATTCACTTTCTTTACGCACATCTACCAGGGTGATGTTATCAAAGTTGTAGTCCAGAAGCAGCTCTTCCGCATCAATAGATATAACCATATCATATCCTTTTCCCGAGTTTTTCCACGAATCAAATCCTCCTTTTAAAAAGCCGGTAACATTTTCATAACCTATGCGAGCCATCCTGATAACGGATTCCTCTTCTTTTCCCTCGTCAGCTACCAGCAAAATTTTATCATCCATTTGAAGAAGTGTTCCCACCCATTCTGCGAACCGGCCACTGAGCCCAATAAACATAGCACCGGGGATAAATCCTTTTTCAAAGTCATTTTGATTACGCGTATCCAATACCATGATTCTGCTATTCTTCATTTCAATTTCAAATTCATGAGCGCTGAGCGCCCTTAAGCTCTTTTTTACAACCGAATCAAGCGGCTGATATCCTTCACGGTTTATTTTGGCATTTATAGCAAAATATTGAGGAGGTGTTGTTAAACCGCTTGTGATCGCTGCAATAAATTCTTCCCGTGATACATCCTGCATTGCATAGTTCCTCTTTTTTTGTGCTCCAATTGTGCTCCAGGTTTCTTTTCCAAGATTCTTACCGCAGGCAGACCCCGGGCCGTGAGCAGGATAAACAATAACGTTATCAGGAAGATTTTTCAATCGCTGAAGTGAATCATACAGGTTTGACGCAAGAACCTCCTTGGTAATTACCCCTCCAAACAGATCTGGCCTTCCAACATCGCCCACAAATAAAGTATCACCCGTGAAAATGCAATATGGCTTCTTATCTTCATCGTTGAGCAGGTAACAGGTGCTTTCAGGGGTATGCCCCGGAGTGTGCATTACCTCCAGCTCTACCCTTCCTATTTTGAATCTTTCTCCTTCAGTGGCCACATGGATCGGGTAATTGGTTTTTGTTTCCGGTCCGTAAATGATAGGTGCCCCGGTTCGGGCTGCCAAATCAAGATGGCCTGAAATGAAGTCAGCATGAAAGTGCGTTTCAAAAATATACTTGATAGCCACACCTCTTTCAGCAGCCATTGCTACATACTTGCTGCAGTCACGCAGCGGATCAATAATGGCAGCTTCACCATTTGATTCGATAAAATACGCTGCCTCCGAAAGGCAGCTGGTATACAGCTGATCTACCTTCATCATGAAATTTTACAAAGAAAAAATGAGATTATTGAGCACTTGTTTTACGCTTTTATAATTAGACCCAGGATCGAATAAACAACATACGCGGCCCGTTATCTTAATGATCTTCCACTCCATTATTCACCTTATTTTACTAATTCATCTACCAATTCCGCTAATTGATCAAGCCTGGTATCATTAAGTGAATAGTAGATAAACTTTCCTTCCCGCTCGGTTTTTACTGCGCCACTGTCACGAAGTATGGCCAGGTGTTGCGAAGCCACTGATTGCTCTAGTCGCAGTTTGACATATATTTCAGTTACAGGAAGCCGTCCGCTTTCATCAAGCAGCTTGAGTATTTGCTGGCGTAGCCTGTGATTTACCGATCTTATGATTCTTGCTGCACGCTTCAGGTTGTCATAATCAATTTTAATTGCTGTGCCGGAATGATTGGTTTTCTCTTCTACAGTTTCTGTGTTTGACATGGTTAAAAATTTAAGAACAAAACTATTACTTAAATAAAGATCAACCGCAAAGTGAAGAAGGTTAATAATAGTTTAGATTTTTATTAAGTCGCATTAGATTTAGCAAGAATGTGAACAGGTTTGATGTAATTAGGCTCAAAGGAACGCGGGTTTTCAAATTGCCCTGCAAGAAGCCTATTTTCTGAATGAAGGGTCATATCAGAAGACAGTGCAATCGTTTCCTCATCAAATAACAGGAATGGGTTTTTCCAGAAAGTCCTGCATTTGGCAGCCCCGCTTCCACCTACTGTAATCACCTTATTTTCCGGGATAACAAACGGGATGGAAGCGGACAATATCAGATTGAATGATGGCTGGATTTCTTCTCCCTGGTTTCCCAGCAGGTATAAATAAATTTCATCACGCCGCGCATCAATCGTGGGGCAAAAGATAAATTTGTTTGCAGTCCATTTTTTTTTTAATCCTGTTGCCAGTATTAGCAGGGAATCAAGGGCAATCAGTGGCTTGCCCAGGGCATAGCATAGCCCCTTCGCCGTAGTTACCCCGATTCTAAGTCCGGTGTATGAGCCGGGTCCGGCACTTACGGCAACCGCATCTAATTGTGAAATCTTTAACTCTGTTTCCTCAAAAAGCTGCCGGATAAAAACTGAAAGTATGGAAGCATGGTTCAGGCCCGGTTCAGCTTTCTTTTCACAAAGTAATTTGCCTTCACGGGCGAGGCAAACTGAACAGATGGCTGTTGAAGATTCTATATTCAGTATAAGGCCCAAGCGGAGGTAATAGATTTAGAAAGTAACCTTTAGTTGAATCTCCTGGCTGTTCCGTAGGATTTTAACCGGCGCCGTGTCACCCTTTTTGTGTGCAGCAAGAGCATGCATGTAAGCATAGATGTCAGTGACTGTATAGTCTCCCAGGGAAATAATTACATCACCCTTTAGAATACCTGCCTTAGAGGCAGGCTCACCCTCATTTACTCCATCAACACGCAGGCCATTGCCTTCAAATGAATAATCAGGCACAATTCCTAATCTTACTTTAAATTGAGGTATTTCCTCATTCCCGGTTGATTTCGTTTTGCTGAACCTGAGTGTTCCTTTTTTATCTAATTCCATAATGAGGTGCTGAATCAAGCGGAGTATATCCCTTTCTCCGGAGTAATTAATTTTATCAGCATCATCCGTTGGCTTATGATAGTCTTCCTGGTAACCGGTAAAGAAAAAAAGCACGGGTATATTTTCAAGATAAAAGGATGTGTGATCTGAAGGTCCTATGCCATTATCGGAAAACCTGAGTTTAAGCGAATCGAAGGAGGTAGTACGGATGAAACCGAATGCATCGGGAGAGGTGCCAAGCCCATCAATTTGTAAGCCTTTCTCACTGCCGTACCTTCCAATCATATCCATATTGATCATGAAATTGATTTTAGAAGTGTCATAGGTTGCATGACTTAGCCACGACTTAGATCCATGCAAACCCTCTTCCTCACCGGAAAAATTAATAAAAAGGAAATTATTTTTTTCAGTAGTGCCGTTCGATGCAAGCCAGCGGGCAAGTTCAATTACTCCGGCTGTACCACTTGCATTGTCATCAGCGCCATTGTGAATTTCCGGCTCTCCGCGAAAAAGTGAGCCACCTAATTCATTACGCCCAAGATGATCGTAATGTGCGCCAATAACGATGGTGGCAGGTGCATGATTATCGAGAAATCCAATAACATTATGTCCGGTGACCGAAATTTTTTCAAGATGTACGGTAATTTCTGCTACATTCAGCTGATCACGTCTTGCTTCTTTCAGGGCATTTGACTTTATAAAGATCACAGGAATTGTTGCTTCGAAAGACCTGATGTTGAGGCTGGGATCAGGTTCTTCTGACTGATCATTGGAATTTGTAAAAATGATTCCGATTGCGCCTTTTGCTACTGCTGCTTCAACCTTGGATTTGACATCGGCATAGGGCCCGTATTTTGAATGGGGATCCTGGCCATCAGGGGTTCCGGCCTCCATTAAAAAAATTTTCCCTTTCAAATCAATCTGGGATTTGTAGCTATCATAATTAATTGCAGGTGCGGCAATGCCATAACCCACATCTGCTACAGAGCCTTTTATTTTTCCATCGCTGCTTGCATTGAGAGGATAATAATCCTGATTCAGCGTGAGCTTATGGGTATTAATAACAAGCTGATTTTTCCCAACAGGTTTCTTTCCGCTCCTAATAGAGAAGGTCTGCAAAAATGACCCCTGAAATCCCCTCGGAACAATTCCAATGTCTTTATACTGACGGATAATGTAGGCTGATGCTTTCTTCTCTCCCTTTGAACCCGTAAGACGGCCCTGTAACTTATCAGAAGAAAGATAATAGATATGCTTCTTCAGATTCATTACAACTGAATCCTGTCCATATGAATAATACACAGGAAGAATAAACATTAAAATCAAAATGTAAATCAGTCGCAATTCTTTCATCATGGTCATTAGCTGTATATTTAAAAACGCTCCGTTAATAAAAAAAGGAGGCTGTAACCACAAAAGTAACAGCCTCTCAGAAATTTGAAATCTTGGTTAGTTTGAAGCCTGTAAAGCCTTATTATAAATGTCAGGACTGTTCAGGATTTCAATAGCCTTTTTCACTTCAGGATCTTGTTTCAACGATGCTTCAATTCTACCATTTTGATAGAAATACCGAACGGCAATCTCTTCTTCAAGCATCTGGCGAATCTCATTTTTATTCTTGTTCAGATCCTTGTCCTTATCATGATTCATCTCATTTTGAAGGTGATTAAAATCACTTTGAATGGCATCCCAGTATTCCTCCTTTTGTGCTTTCTCCTTTAAATCCTTCATTGCTTCCTCGCTCTTTGTGCTGTAATCATATTCCTTGGTACTAAGCCACTTGATAAAATCATTGTACTCTGCATCGGGAAGATGAAAATCTTTTGCCGGCTCAATGACCTCATGCTTCATCCGGTAATCCGTGGCATAATCAAAGATCAGATTTTTTTGAAGCAGGCTTACCGTAATGGGCGAAAGCTTTTCGGCATCCATTTTAAAATCAGGATCAATGCCTCCTCCGTCAAAAACAACTCTTCCTCCGGTGGTTTTAAAAGCGTGTTTGAGTGAATCAGGTATTCTGCCCACGCTTCCATCTTCATTCCGGTGTGAATAATCCAGGGATTGAATACTCCTGCCGCTTGGAGTATAATAATGAGCGGTGGTTACTTTTAGCTGAGTGCCGTAGCTCAATTGTCTTGTGGTTTGAACCAGTCCTTTTCCATAGGTCCTCTGTCCAACAATCACTGCGCGATCATAATCCTGTGCAACACCCGTAACAATCTCTGATGCTGATGCCGATCCGCTGTTTGTAAGGATCACCAACGGGATTTGAGAATCAACCGCATTATTAAGAGCATTGTATTGCTTATCCCATTCTTTTACCTTTCCCTTAGTGCTTACAATCTCTTTTCCTTTATCAATAAAAACATTTGACACATTCACCGCTTCATTAAGTAACCCGCCCGGATTGCTTCGCAGGTCAAATACTACTCCTTTGAGTTCAATTTTACTTTCCAGATCTTTAAGTGCATCTGCTACTTCCTGTCCGCAACCTTCAGTAAATTGTGTTAAGCGGATATAGCCAATATTCCCCTCCAGCATCCCGTGGTATGGTACACTGCTTACCTTAACTTCTTCCCGGGTAAGGGTTTTAGCAGTCGTGCCTTTTTCACCTGCCCGCTGAATTACCAGTTTTACTTCAGTACCCGGTGCCCCTTTTAAAATTTTACTCACATCGTCTACTTCTTTGCCCTTTGTGGATTTTCCCTCCACTTCAAGCAGTATATCACCGGCGCGTAATCCTGATTTATCCGCCGGATAATTTAGGTAAGGCTCTGCTATAACTATTTGATCACCAGCTTTCCGGATAATGGCTCCGATGCCTCCATATCTTCCTGTAGTTTGAAAGCGATAACCCTCGATGTCTGCCTCACTGATGTAGTTGGTATACGGATCAAGGGTTTCAAGCATGGCATTGATTCCCGTGCGCATAAATTTTGCCGGATCAATATCATCAACATAATAGGTGTTGACTTCCTTATACAGGGTAGCAAATATGTCCAGGTTCTTCGATATCTCGAAGTAATTATTGGTGGTACTTGCAATGGGTATGAAAGCAAGCAACGACAATGCTGTAATGATCAGTGATTTTTTAAGCTTATTCATTCACAATTTTTTTTAAAGAAAACGAAATTATGAGAAAATTATTTGAGTACTAACAGGAATAGACGAACTGATTATGGGGTGAGATCAATCCTTAATCTGGAGTATTCATTTTTCTAAGATGGAAAACTCCCCTTCAAATTCAGGCAGAACATCCTCACCGGTAATGGTTTGAACGAATCCTTCAACAAGAAGCAAGTTTTTGCCGGAGCTAATCGGGAGTTAGAAAGTTTTGTTTTTTGCTTTGAACGGTATTGAAATCAGGACAGATTATCGCAATAAAAATCAGGGCACCGGATCATGTCCATGCCCGCCCCAGGGATTGCAGCGCGAAATTCGTTTCATGGCGAGCCAGCCTCCTTTTATTACGCCATATTTTTTAATTGCTTCAGTTGCATAGGCAGAACATGTTGGTGTGAAGCGGCAGGAAGATGGCAGCCACGGTGAAATCACTTTCTGGTAAAACCGGATAGGCAGTATAATAGTGTTACGCAGGAAGTGATTCATTCGCAACATTTTTTTCAGCTAATCTGGTTAGTACCTCAACGAGCTTTTGCTGGATTAGTGCGAAGGGCTCAATTTTTTTTGAAGTGTAAAGTATTGCAATGATAAGCCGCGTGCCTTTATTCTGCAGCGTATTGTATAGGAGGTGCTTGTTCAGCCGGTAGGCTTCGCGGATTAACCTCTTGATTTTGTTCCGGTCAACCGCATTCCGGTAATTTCTTTTTGGAACGGAGATCAGGACCTGCGCGGGGGTTGTGCGAATGCCGGTAACCCCTTCACCGGAAAATTGACTGGCCATGAAAATTATTTTGAATGGGGATAAATAAAAAGACGAGCCGTTTTTAAACAACTCGTCTATTAATTTATTACCTGAGAGCCGTTCCTCCTTTTTAAATGTGAATTGGAGCCGGGCTGAAATTTCGTCTTTCAAGATGTTCCAAAGTTCTGAACTTTGAGGAACTCCTATTTCAGCCGCTTCTCATCAGAGACTGAAAGCTTTTTTCTCCCCTGTCTGCGGCGGCGCTTAATAATTTCCTGTCCGTCCTTTGATTTCATCCGCTTGCGAAAGCCATGCTTATTTACACGTTTACGTCGCGATGGTTGATAAGTGCGTTTCATGTTAGCCGTTAATACTGAGCATTAAATTTTTTTGTGAAAGGCGGCAAAGGTAATTTTTCCCGGCGTGATTTCTATGGAAATTTTATTAGCTGTTCATTGACACAAGAAATTCCTCATTTGATTTGGTACCCTTCATATTTTCAAGGAGGAACCGCATTGCTTCTTCAGAAGTCATATCTGCCAGGTGATTACGAAGGATCCACATGCGCTGGAGCATCGCAGCATCGAGCAGCAGGTCTTCACGGCGTGTTGATGAGGCTGTAACATCGACTGCAGGGAATATGCGCTTGTTGGATAGCTTGCGATCGAGCTGAAGCTCCATGTTTCCTGTTCCCTTGAACTCTTCAAAGATCACCTCATCCATTTTTGAGCCTGTATCAATCAGGGCAGTAGCAAGAATGGTCAGCGATCCGCCATTCTCAATTTTTCTTGCGGCACCAAAAAACTGCTTGGGCTTATGCAAAGCGTTGGCTTCCACGCCACCAGATAAAACCTTACCTGATGCCGGCTGAACAGTATTGTGAGCGCGCGCAAGCCTTGTAATTGAATCCAGGAGTATTACCACATCCATCCCGCATTCTACCATTCGTTTTGCTTTTTCGAGCGCCATGGCGGCCACCTTTACGTGTTTGTCTGCTGGCTCGTCGAAGGTAGAAGCAATCACCTCAGCCCGTACGTTACGCTCCATATCAGTTACTTCTTCGGGGCGCTCATCCACAAGCAAAACGATCAGGTACACTTCAGGATGGTTTTTAGCAATTGCATTTGCTACTGCTTTAAGCAGCATGGTTTTCCCGGTTTTCGGCTGGGAAACAATGAGACCACGCTGGCCTTTTCCAATGGGAGTAAACAGATCTATTACCCGGGTTGAGTTATCACCGGGATCGGCGAACAGGTTGAACTTTTCGTGAGGAAACAGCGGAGTAAGGTAATCGAAGGGCACACGATCCCGGATTTCCTCCGGCTTTTTTCCATTGATGGATTCTACCTTAAGCAAGGCAAAATATTTTTCTCCTTCTTTTGGCGGTCGAACAGCACCGGTAACAGTATCACCGGTTTTTATTCCAAACAATTTTATTTGTGATGGAGAAACATAAATATCATCAGGTGAAGAAAGATAGTTGTAATCCGATGACCGAAGAAAGCCGTAGCCGTCGGGCATGATTTCCAGAACACCTTCGCCATCAACAATTCCATCAAGATCAACATTAAACACAGGCGCCTCGCGGCGGGGCTGTTGCTCCGGATGAGGGAGCCTCTGAAACTGTCCGTTCTTTTCATAGCGTATGCCGTCATCCATCTTATCGGGCTCCGGCTGAGGAGGCTGATCTGCTTCAGCTTTTTCAGAAATTTCAGGCTCCTCTGTTTTAGCTTCCAGAACCGGAACTTCAACCAGTGGTTCCTGCAAAGGCACTTCAGCATGCTTTGATACTTTGGGACGACCGCGCCTTGGTTTTACCTCCTCCACCTGTTCCTTTTCAGATGCTGCATCACCCGAAAGTTGCGGGGCAATTGCCTGCTTATCGAGAATTTTATATACCAGTTCCTGCTTGGAAAGTTTCTGGTTATTATCAATCTTAAGTTGCTCGGCAATGTCGCGCAACTCGGGAACGAGCATATCGTTCAGTTGAAGAATGTCAAACATAAATGAATTTAAATTGGTCGAGGAAATTTATCCCACGTGATAGGGACGAAATGATTTTGGATGATTGCTTACTGAGGAAATAATTTCTGTACTGCTATAACCCGAAGCTCCGATGGGAGCACAACGATGAGTACGCGCCAAAGATATGAATTCCATTCAGAATAACAAAAATCCGTAGTCGATCGGTATTTAATGGTATCATGACCGACTATTGAGGCTTTTATTTCCGCCTTATTCATCCTGGTATCTTTACCGGCAGATGGAGAATAAAAAGAAATATCGCCATGTATTCTTTGACCTTGATGAAACCCTCTGGGATTTCAAAAAGAATTCTCTCGAAACCATGCAGGAGCTTTTTGACCGGCATAACTGGCATGAGCACGGCATTGAAAGGGAAAATTTTATAAACCGTTACCATCATCATAATAATTTTTACTGGGATCTTTTCAGGAAAGGTGAAATTTCCAGGGAGAACCTGAGAACAGCAAGATGGAAATCCACAATGAATGAGTTTAACTTTCACGATGAGGTGCTCATTAAAAATCTTTCAGAGGAGTATCTTGAAATTCTTCCTACCAAAAAAAATCTTTATGATGATGCAATCGGGGTTCTTGAATATCTGAAGGCAAGATATTCATTGCACATCATTACCAATGGCTTTGAGGAAATTCAGTTGCAAAAGATGATCACATCAGGTATTGCTTCTTATTTTACTCATATCATCACCTCTGAAAGAGCAGGCACCCATAAGCCCCACCGCGAAATTTTTCTTTATGCTTTTGATATAACCAGCGCCACCATACATAACAGTATTTTTATTGGTGACAGTATTGAAGCAGACATCAATGGCGCTAAGGCCGCCGGAATGGATCACATCCTTTTTAATCCTGAAAAAATACCTCATGATGAAATAGTTGATCATGAGATTTCTTCTTTAAGCCGGTTAAAAGAAATTCTTTAACCGCCCACGGGTTATAGCTTCAAAGCAGAATAGACCACTAAAAGTATAACCGTAATTCCTATCAGGGTTGTATATGATATAAAAAGGAGAAAAACTTTGAGAATTGTTTTCCTCGTTGATTGGCCATAAACTTTTCTCAGAGAAAAAAATAAATATGCCAGGATGATTAAGATTATCCAGCCACCGGGCATTGCATTTTCAAATGACCTACTCACAAATGTCCAATCCTGCTTACCAGGCAATTATTCATTCACAGCCATCCATTTCATACAGCAAACTGACAGAATGATAATGATCACATCAATGAAAACTTTGAAATCAGATGAGGATTATTCACTGAACACCTCAATTACTTTTTCTTTTTTCACCAGTTCTCCAAATTTTCCGGAATACCTGGTAGCGCGCACGATGTGGTTATCAATCCAGTGATAATTTCCTCCGCGTGGCTTTCCGAAAATGATTCCATGAAACCTGAACCTGTTTTTCTTAAGCCAGCTTTCAGTGATCTCACGCAATGATTCAGTGCGTGAAGTAAAAAAGTAAATGAAGTGACCTTCATCATACCACTGATTTATTTTTTCGAGAGCATCCGGGTATGGCTCGCAATGGATCATGCGATGGGGCTCTTCATTAGGAATATCTTCGGTAATGGTTCCATCAATATCAATCAGGAAGTTTTTTTTGCCGGATGCAAGGATAGGGCTAACCGAATTTCCATGCTCATCAAGGGATGGCTGCAACACTTCCTCACTGGTATTCTCTGAATTCATAAAGCAAATGTATGTGGCAAGCTATTTCTTTCTGTTATGTTTTCAATAACCGAAGATTACTTTTAGAACTTCAAGATTATTAATACTCCGGTGTTCAGAAACTTGTTCAGGGAATTACTGCTGATTGCTTCTGCTGCCACAGTGTTTTGCTATGTGGCTTTTTATAACCATTTCCCGCTCACGTTTGATGATACCGGTGCATACCTATTGTCAGGATTTAGAAATGAGGTGCCGGATGACAGGCCTATTCTGTACGGATTATTTGTCCGCCACATCAGTATGTGGGAATCATTATGGCTGGTAATATTTTCACAGGGATTGATTCTGTCATATCTCCTGTTTCTTCTCTTCAAACATTTTCTTTCAATTCCTATAAAACTATTCTGGTATGTTGTCCTTGTGGTTTTACTTGCCTTTTTTACCGGCGCTTCTATAAATGTGAGTCAGCTGATACCTGATTTATTTACATCTGTAATGCTCATTTGCATGGCATTGCTATTATCGGGCAAGCTTTTCACTGGAGAGAAAATTTTTGTTTCTGTAATGCTTGTATTCTCAACAAGCACGCATAACACTCATCCGCTTATTGGTTTAATTGCCCTGCTTATTTATACTGTTGTGGTTTTGGTTTGCCAAACAGGTGGCAGTATTAAAAGTTATCTCGGGTCATTTTTATTAGCTTTTATGCTTCTGATGATGGGCGGCTTCATCATTCCTGGTGTGAATTATTTATTTAACGGTCACTTTGGATCAAATAAGGCATCGCACGTTTTTACAATGTATAAATTGAATGAGATGGGAATTCTCGATAACTACCTGATTCAGTCATGTGAGACAAAACACTGGCAAATTTGTGAATTCAGGGATTCTATTCCCGTGAATTTTATCTGGGACAGGCACAACAGCCCGGTATATAAACAGGGAGGGTGGAATGCCACCCGGGGAGAGTATGACAGCATTATCTCCGATATTTTTTCTCAGCCCCGCTATATAAAATGGTTTGCAGAAAAAGCAGTTTCGAACTCTATGGAGCAATTGTTCACCTTTGAGGCGGGAAAAGACCTGCCCCAGAATACTCCTGAAACTGCGCCCTATGTATATATCCAATTATTTTTTCCCGGAGATATCAAGCAAGTGGAACTAAGCCGGCAGTATAACCGGGGGTTGAATTTTACGCGGCTCAATAACTGGCAGTTCCTGATACTGATCATTTCGATAATATGCTTATTGCTGATTTCTTTTTTACATGCTGCAAAAATTTCACCCGCACTCAGCAGAACAGGATTGATCTTGTTATTAGGAATATTTTCTAATGCAGTGGTTTGCGGCTCGCTTTCCATTGTGGTAGATCGCTACCAGTCAAGAGTTATATGGCTGCTTCCGCTTTTTGTTTTCATTCTTCTGCTTGAACAGCGGACGGTTTTTGCCTCTTTCAAGAAATTAATGAGTGAAGAAAAATCTCCTTCATAAATATTTACATGCAATCAGAATACAGCTCAAGCAATCCGGAACTTACCATCCTGATGCCCTGCCTGAATGAAGCTGAGACTATTGGAATCTGTATTGATAAAGCCATAAAGTTTTTATCAGTGAGCAACGCTAAAGGAGAAGTGCTGATCGCCGATAACGGAAGCATTGACGGATCACAGAAAATTGCTGCAGAGAAGGGGGCAAGAGTAATCACGGTAGATCAGAAAGGATATGGGAGTGCACTGGTCAGTGGAATTAAAGCGGCGAAGGGAAAGTATGTAATCATGGGTGATGCAGATGACAGCTATGATTTTTCATCGCTCGAAATTTTTTTGACACGCCTTCATGAGGGATTCGATCTTGTGATGGGCAATCGTTTTTCCGGAGGCGTGAAGGCCGGTGCTATGCCGGTGCTTCATCGCTATCTCGGCAACCCTGTATTATCATTCACCGGAAGTCTTTTTTTCAGAATTCCTGTTCGTGATTTTCACTGCGGCCTCCGTGGTTTTAACCGGGAAAAGATATTAGCACTCGATCTTAGGACTGAAGGAATGGAATTCGCCTCAGAGATGGTGGTTAAGGCCGCTCTCTTTCATTACCGGATCACCGAAGTCCCGACCATTCTTTATCCTGACGGGAGAACACGTGCGCCGCACCTTCGCACGTGGCATGACGGGTGGCGCCATCTTAGATTTCTGTTACTGTTTAGTCCAAAATGGCTGTTTATGTTCCCGGGAATCATTTTATTTACGCTGAGTACCCTATTGTTTGCCTTACTGGCTGTTAATCCCATCATATTTTCAAGCGTAAGGCTGGATATTCATACGCTCACTATATGCGGCTTTGGAATCATTCTCAGCTACCAGCTTCTCATTTTTGCTGTGCTGAGTAAAATATTTGCAGTGCATCAGGGACTTATACCTAACGATAAGATGTATGACCGGATTGAGATTTTTTTCTCACTTGAAAAAGGAATCCTGATCGGCTTATTCCTTATTCTATCCGGCATCGCATTGATTATTGCGCTTTTTATTTATTGGGGTGAAAAATCATTTGGCGACATCAGTGATTTGAGCTTCACCTTTCGCATTCTAATACCGGCAGCAGTGCTTGCCACCATTGGATTTCAAACCCTGTTTGCAGCATTTATGATGAGCACCCTGCAGATTGTTGATCACAGGCTCCGAAGGAATTAAAACACAATCATCTGCAAAGCATTGTAAGAGTTAAGAAGGATTTTATCAGAGACTTATACCGCCTTCCTGCAGTCTTTATTTCCACCAAAAGACAAAGATCAGAATCATCATTAAAATTCCGCCAAAAAAATAAATGGCATAGCTCTGTACACTTCCTGACTGCATTCGCCTGATAACAAAAGAAAATTTTCCCGTGGCTGAGGCGATCCTGTTTATCACTCCATCCACAATATTTCTATCAATCCATGCAGCCGGTCTTCCGATTAAGCTGAAAATAATTTTGCGGGTGATTAACAGGTAGATTTCATCAATGTAGAATTTCCTGTACGCAGCCTGATAAAACATTCCCATGGATGCTGAAATTTTTTGCGCACGATTATTTTGTTTTTTATACAGTAAGTATGCAACGGATATTCCGGTGAGCGCAAGCAATACCGGTACTATTGAAAATAATAGCGGCAGCTCACTATCAAAAGGTTTTCCATCAGCAGAAATATAATTTGAGAAGGGAATAAATCCGGCAAGCAAAGAGCATAAGGCAAGAATAACCAATGGAAATTTCATACTGAATGCTCCTTCTCCATGCGCATCATGCATTAATGATTCTTTATTCCAGAAAATATTGAAGTATAACCGGAACATATAGAATGCCGTAATCCCTGATATAATGAGGCCGGTCACATAGATGAATTTGTCAGATACTGATGCCGCGTGAAGAATTTCTTCCTTGCTGAAAAAACCGGCAAATGGCGGAACGCCGGCAATTGCCAGGCAGCCGGCCAGAAAAGCAATATGGGTAACCGGCATTAGTTTTCTTAGACCGCCCATATCTTTCATCTCATTGCTGTGAACGAAATGAATCACTGCACCTGCACAGAGAAATAGCAACGACTTAAAGAATGCATGTGTGAAAAGGTGAAACATGGAAGCCGTGTATCCTTCGCTCCCGTTTTGTGAAACGCCGAGGGCAAACATCATGTACCCGATCTGTGACATCGTGGAATAAGCAAGCATTCGCTTAATATCCGTTTGCGTACAGGCGATAAGTGCCGCAAGCAGTGCTGATAACGCACCGGTGTACATTACGATGTGAAGTGCAGCAGGGGTGATAACAAAAAGCGGAAACAACCTTGCTACCAGGTACACTCCTGCAACAACCATCGTGGCTGCATGTATTAGTGCGCTAACCGGCGTAGGACCCTCCATTGCATCGGGCAGCCAGATATGCAGGGGAAACATGGCTGATTTTCCTGCGCCCCCAATGAATACAAGCGCAAGAGACCACGTGAGAGCAGATGCACCGATGAATGAGGCAGAAGTAATGGAATGAAATTGTGGTGTTGTGGCATCACTGAGGCGATCAATAAGAGTCTGGAAGTCAAGTGTTTCACCATAGAAAGCGAGGATCAAAATACCGATGAGAAATCCGAGATCGGCAAAGCGGGTAACCACAAATGCTTTTTTTGCTGCCGCTATTGCCGATGGCCGGTCATAATAATATCCAATGAGAAGATAGGATGAAATGCCAACCAGTTCCCAGAAAATATATATCTGAAATATGTTGCTTGCCATCACCAGTCCAAGCATGGAAAAAGTAAAAAGCTGCAAGAAAGAAAAGTAGGTGCTGAATCGTTCTTCACCCTTCATGTAACCAAGAGAGAAGATGTGAACCATGAGGGAAATAAAGGTTACTACCACCAGCATCATTACTGAAACAGGGTCCAGTGTGATCCCCATATCAATCGAAAGACCCTCTGAAAATTGCAGCCACGTGTATTTAACCGGAATGATTGTATGGTAGATAGCATCTGCATTTTCCATTCCGGCTGTGTCGTTCAGTGAGGCGTTCACGAAAAAATATTCGTAGGCGGTTTGAAGAGACAGAATTGTTGAGATGCAAAGCAAAAAGCAAGCAATCAGGCCGGAAAAATTTCTGATCCCGGGTAACCGGGACTTTCCGAATAAACCAAGCAGGAGAAATCCTGCAAGGGGAAGCAGGGGAATCAGGATCGTATAGCTGTAGCTCATGCGTCTTTATTGGTTGAGCATCCTGTCACAATTTGTGATACCATTTTTAAAACTTCATTTTTGTTTCAATCTCATCAGCAATGTTCCTTCTTATAAATTAATCATGAATGTAATTGACAAAAATAGCCGCAGAAATATTTCTTACAACTGCAGCATATATTAAGGACATCTCTAAAAACCTACCACTATCCCTTCTCCCTCATGAGAAGGAATCAGGATGAGGAAATAAAATGAAGATTTTTAGAGGTACCCTTATGATTGCTTTTGAAACCAATCATTCTTTTGATGTTATCACTATCTCCTTATCCCCGCCACGCAGGTATTTAGCTTTGCCCAGGTAAATAAAATGCAGAACAGGGATGAAACTAAATCGCGTATTTTTTCTTCTTCAAATTTTTCTCACTTCAAATTCCTTCTTATGAAATCACAATCACGTTTTTCATTCTTGCTCAAGTATGAACAGGAAGAAACTTTAAGAGGCATTTCCAAATCTGTTACCCGCGCAGCTTTTCAGGCACGTAATATTTTAAAGATGGTTTATGATGAAGATTTTGTTATTGATGTTCCGTACCTCAGCGAGAATCAGGAAAGATTGACTGCTGAAACCAATAATTCAACAGAGTCATCCTTCACAGTGTATCCGAACCCTGCTGATGGTAATTTCATAGTGAACTTACTCTTGCAAGGTGAAGACAACGAATCTTGGCTTCTCATCTTCAATACATTAGGACAGCAGGTTTATGCTGCTCTACTTTTGAGCGGAGAGAACTTCATTCAGTCTCCAGCTAATTTTGCAGATGGGATGTTTTTGTGCAGGGTTACATGTGGCAACTCGATGATTGGAGAAACAAAACTTTTCATCAGCACTAAATAACGAAACAATGAAAAAGGCACAAGCGGCTTTGGTCGCTTGTGCTTTCATTTTCATGTTTCAAATGAAAGCACAGGCGCAGCAACCCTTTAGTAATGCTTATGATTACAATCAGCAATTGCAATTTGCCTTTAATGTAATTGCCTTAGTTGATTCCAAGTATTTAACCTTAAGCAGCAGCTTGGACTATTTTGGCAATTTTGACCGGTGCGCACTGCTTACCTGGTATTCAAATGATGTCTTGGATTCTCAAAAGTGTTTACTCAATACAGGTAATGAAATTTATATTGGAGAACCGGGATCATTTCAGGAAGATGCCAGAGGTGGATACTTTTTTGGCGGATCAACAAACAGAGTTTATGATACGATGTACTATCTAAGCTTCGGCATGTTAATTCGCTACAACGGGCAAGGCGACACGCTGTTCACTCGCACCTATGGTGATAGCAGCAAGTGGCAGGCATTCTACGGCAGCAGCCAAACGCAGGATAGCGGCTATGTAATGATCGGCTTGCAGTCAGACACAGTTAATTACGACAACAATTATTTCG
>JBDSEA010000177.1:0-9646 GCA_039920305.1 Chitinophagales bacterium | reverse complement strand
AGGATGACCGCTGCCATCATTACTCCCACATCCTCAGTCATTCCCAATGCAGTCAGGATAGAATCCACTGAAAATACAAGGTTGATGAGTGCAATCTGAATGATTGCCTTTACGAAATTTGACGAGCCTGCCACTTTTTGTTCGTCTGCTTTTCCTTCGATCTTTTCATGAATTTCACGGGTTGTCTGATATAATAAGAAGATACCGCCGGCAATCATGATGAGGTCTCTGCCGCTTAATTCATAATTTAAAACGGTGAACCAGGGTTTGGTAAGGGAAATGATGAATGCAATACCAAGCAATAAGAGTATGCGGATGATCATGGCTATCGCCAGTCCGTAAAATCTTCCGCGCTTTTTCTGATCATCAGGAAGCTTGTTTGCAATAAGGGAAACAAAAATGATGTTGTCAACGCCAAGAATCACCTCCATGAAAACCAGTGTGATCATGCTCACCCAGCCGGACGATTCCGATAAAGACTGAAACATTTGTAATTGAATTTAAACGGCAATGATACAGGATAAAACTTTTTCTCAGTTACCGATGCTATCATTCAAAGCGATGGCATCGGTAGAAAATTTCGATAGGATTCCAATTCACTCCTTAATGAACTTCTGAGAAAGGTTTCTGCCGCTTGATTGAATTCTTAGAAAATAAATTCCCGGTAACAGTGCTGAAACATTAATTGTGGTTGCCGGTTTTGAAAAGATTTTTTGCTCCTTCACTTTAATTCCGAGATCATTAAAAATGCTGAGTACCGCACCGGGCTGGATAGTTCCGAAAGAAACAGTGAGCATTTTGGAAACCGGGTTTGGGAATATGATGATACCATTATGATCATTCCCGAAGTTATTCCCCAGCGGATATTCATCCACATACACCATTATTGAATCAATTCGCTGGTTGCAACCCGCAGTATCCGTAGTGTCAATGATGGTCAGGTAATATTTTGTAGTGGTATCAGGAAAAGAAAGCGGCTGAGCAGTGTTTATATTGCTTAATGATGCTGACGCCGACCACTGATAGATCAAGCTGTCAATGGGGGGAGTGCCGAGTTGCACCGTATCACCATTTGAAATATATTTATTGGTGCCTGCATCTGCCTCAAATATTTTGAGCGGACCCAAATCATAATTCACAAAGTTAGGAACCGTACCATTATATACCGGAAGCTTGTAGCTATGCTGCTGAAAATGGCATGCAGCGCCTTTTTGGTTGGGCGCATTAATTACGTGCAGGTGGATATTCCCATTCCACTCACCGATATAAATTTTGCCATCGGGTCCCAGGGCGGAATTAGCGAAGTAGGCTGGAAAGGGATCAGAGGTGGAATCGTAATAGCCCACGGTGTCAATTTCATACAAGCCGGTATCGGATTGCAAATCAACCTGCCACATTCGACCATCAGTATTAGCGTAAATGAACCTATCATTGGGTGAAAATAAACAGCCCTTTGGAATACCTACACTTAGATAATTATAATTAAAAGTGATCGTATTGCAATTCGAAAAAATTCCTGTGCACCGGTCGAAGTCCATGATATCAAGCTTAAAATTGTTTCCGAAAGTTGCAAATAAGCTGCCGTCATTAGAGAAAGCAGACTGGCCTGTAACATCAGTAAAACCGGTTCCGTAATCTGAACCAATGGTTTGAAAGTAAGGTCCGTAAATACTATCCGCAGTGACCAACCATTTCAGGTATTTGCTGTTGTTTGATTCATGAGCAATGAGCCACCAGCTTTTTCCGTCAGCATGCTTGCAGGCAGTAATTCGTCCATTAGTTAGTGTTACACTATCTACAATACTAATGTTCTTATCCGTTACGCCACCGAGTCCGCCATCCAGCGTCATGTCAACCCTTGAGTAAACCAATTTATGCGGGCGAAAGGTGATTGAGTCATCGGCATTTACGGCAAAAAGATAATAGTCGTTCGGATGATCCTGTACCGGAAGAATTAAAGCACCTTGAAGAATTAAGGTACCCGTAAAGCTCCAGTAATTAGCTCCAAAGCCAGAAGTAACACCATATCCATTCATCATGGTATCATCATCTCTGTTTGCGATCCATATCCCATTTGTATAGAATAAAAGATTACCCGCCGTATCACAAATGTTTGCCTTGGTATTGGGAATAGGCATTGTTGCATTAATAAGTGTATC
Source organism: Chitinophagales bacterium (assembly GCA_039920305.1). Lineage (GTDB taxonomy): Bacteria > Bacteroidota > Bacteroidia > Chitinophagales > UBA10324 > DASRAJ01. Next base: position 7,487 of record JBDSEA010000177.1, on the reverse strand, counting down.
ACTAATGGGCATGCCAGAGGAAAAATCAATTTTCGCATCTAAGTCACCTACTGCAGGAATGGCTCCAATAATCCAGACATTATTTCGATTTTGACATAAACTAAAGTTATTAAGACAGCAAAGCAAGACAACTGAGATTAATTTTCTCATTTTGGTGATTAGATTAATGATAATTAAAATTTGGTAAATTTCCCAGAAGTATTTTTACCATCCGTCCCTAACATCCGAAATAAATAAACGCCATGCTGAAGTAGAGAGATATCAGTTGAGATAGCGTAGTAATCAATCGGTAAATTGACTGTTTTAACAACTGTTCCAAGTAAATCAGTAATTATTATAACTGCGCTTTGGTTATTTTGTAGCTGATAAGTTATTATAATTGTATTGGAAGCAGGATTTGGATAAATCTTGCAAAAGGGTTTAAATGCTATATTGCCTTTATAAGCATATCGCTCATTTACTCCTTCACATAAAATTGAGTCATTAAAGGAAGAAATGTGATCATAATAACTCACCATATATCTAGCAGTAAATACAGATGGTCCTCCTAAGTGCGGGCACTGATTTGCAATTGAACTAAGTATCGAAAAATCATTACTATTGAGTGAATCAATTCCTAATGCAATTGTGTATAAATAAATATTGTTTACTGATTTCTGATTGGCGTCGTAAATTTCCTGCGTATTGGAAATATTACTATTTAATAAAGAAACTCCATTAATCTTAATTTTATAAAGGGAATCCATTAATACATTTAGACTGTCAAGCTGAGTTTGAATATTAATCATTTCGTTTGACAGTTCAATTTTAAGAGTTGTCAAACTATCAGCGATATTGAGATTTACTATTGAATCTAATAACTGATTTACTATTGAATCATAACTTGACTGAACGTTTATTAAAGATATCCCCAAATCCGTGACAGAAAGACTAAGATAATTGTTTTCAAAAGAAAAAGACTTGGCTAACGAATCATGAACGGTAGTAAATGCTGCAATATTCGACGATTGATTTTCAAGGAAGAAATCGTGCATTACCTGGTTAGTATCTATAAGTAATGAATTCTCATGTATTTTTTCATACAAATATTTTTGATCCATCCATATAGCAGCAGAATCACCTGCGGCATAACTCACATCACCAGATGCAATCAACGTATCCATGGAGGTTATTTCATTGGGAGGTTCGGATAAGGAACTGTCACTTCCAACATCAGATAAACGCAAGGCAGGACCAATTACATTGCAACCTGCATTATCACAATTTGGTTGTGGATTCGTGGAGGGAAAAAATTGTATCGTGGTATTTGTATATGAGGGGGGTGTATAAGGATAGCCTGTGGGAGCAACAAATATAGTTAGGTTATTAGCTGCGTATGCACCATATGTATTATAAATATTTGCCTGACCCCACAGATTACCTTTATCTGTTTGCGTCCCAAGTGATGCGCCATTTGAGAGGTAGAGTCCATAATTGGATTTACCCATAGTATTGGTTAAAAAATTATTCCCACCACTGGCATTATAAAAGGAAATATCCTTGGTAGTATATGAAGCAGAGTTGCACTGAATAGTGGAATTGGTGGTGGCATCGAAATTCAATCCTCTCTTAGCGGACAACGAAATATTGAAATTGGGATTAACGCTATTACAATGAACATTTAGATAATTGCCGTTTTGAATACTTAAACCGTAAATAGAATTAGTTTTATAAAGATAGATCGAATTATTAAAAATTTCGGTGCCATTTATATTTACTGCATGAATAGCGGCCCCGGCATAATGAAGGCTAATTGAATTATTAGCAATATAAGATTGTAAATTTTGTGTTCCATTATCAAAGTAATCTATGCCAACGCTTCCCGAATTAAAAACTGAATTTTCACAAACCTTCAAATAATTCCCAACTATAGAAAGGGAAGCGCCAATACAATTGGTTATTTGAATACCCTTAGAAATAGAAAATGTTCCTGTAATTTCATTATTAATCCTATTAGTCAATATATCCAGCTTATCTCCGTTACAATTGAAAGCAGAAATCCCATAATTGACATTACTCATAAAATTATTTTGAATAGTGCAATTCATTCCAGAGAGATTTACACCATAAGTACAATTACTAAAGTTAACAGTGCTATTGATTGCATTTCCCCACCCATTTAAAATTAAAAAGTTACTACTGCTTCCCCCGCAATTAATAGCATAACCTCTTTGAATTCCAAAATTAGTAGGTATATTATTAACGATATTTTGAAAAATATTCTCCTTACTAACATTCACAGTGCTTTGAGATACTACTATACCTACCTGGATTCCGTCATAAACATTATTGGGTAAACCTCCAACTCCAATAAACATTCCCCCTGTATTTGTTCCCGAAACTCCCCCAACGGTTATTCCTGTCCACGTATGCTCAGAAGTATAAGGCCAATATAGATATCCAGTACATTCAAATGTACATCCTGAAATGCTACCAGGATAAGGTGCTGGATTACCTGATCCATCCCAAATGCTTATGTCATATAGATTACGATCAAAGATTGAATTACTTACCCGAAACTGATTACGATCGAAAAAATATAATCCTGTTGTTGCATCATAAATATTGGTGTTTGTAATGGTTGTAATATTAGTAGAGCCATGACAATATATTCCTGACCACAATTTTTGACACCCTGCTTTTAAAGTACAATTTGTTATTGTTAATGAATAGTAATTACCATTACTCCCATTGTCAATTTCGGAAGTGGAACCAAAAACTAATTTAGGAAGATTTCTAAAGTGAAATTTGCGTCTAACGTAAGTTTTCCATTTATTACAATTTCATGACTAGCATCATTATTTCCGTCAATTATGTTAGCTCCGCCAATGTCATAAGGGAGATTATCACAAGGGGCATTTCCAAGACCATCTAAGAGAGATTTTAAAGCACTGGTAGAAATATTTTGAACTACTACTGTGCAATTCGGAGCAGCTCCATCTCCCTGGCAACATGCGAATATTGAAAAGCAGCTTTGCTGTGAGGGGCACGAACAGTTGCTCGGTGGTACTGCGGTTACACAAATAGTTCCGGCCCCCTGCGTGTTCCAGGTTAGTAATCCAGTGGAACTTACTGATCCATCCCCGGTAAAAGACCAGGTAAAGGTTGTTCCCAATGTAAAGCTGCTCAAATTCGAAACCGTGTATTGCGACTGATAATTGCAACTGTATTGATCTCCGGTTATAATAGGTTGTGGCAGGGAGCATATGTTAACTGTTACTTGATCTGTAGCAGTACAACCTGTTGGCGATGTTACTGTAAGTGTATACGTAGTATTTGTGGTGACAGAACAAGTAGGATTCGCACAATTGGTACAGCTTAATCCGGTGGCTGGAGCCCATTGATAGGTAGCCCCGGGAATTGTGCAATAACTTTGATTTCCTAAAACAGTTGTACCGGGAAGACAAAGAGACATATCCGGTCCTGCATCCGCAAGCTGCTGAAGTAAAAAATCGTCCACCAAAATCGGGTCGCCATAATAGTCTTGAATGGATATTCGATCTAGACCAGAAAGATTGGAACCCGTTACACAAGTGTTTACTAAAATCCAACCTGGAGCGAACGCGTTTGCAAGTACAGTACCGTTAATAGCCTCGTAAAAATTATTACAATTGTTATGATCATATAATCTAACACACAAGCTTGTATTGAAAAAAACTTGACAACTTAGTGTTGGAGGTGAGACATAAAATTGCAAATAGTAAATTTTTTGAGCAAGCGGTTGGGCAAGCTGACCATAGATTGCTTCTCCCTTATTTCCTAGTGTAGTTGTCTTTAAGTGAACGTATCGTTTCGTGCCATTCAAATGAACAGGAACATCTCCATCACTAGTGAAACTATAGGGAATACCAATAGTTGAATTGAGACTTTCGTAACATGAAATTATACTTGCCGGAGGTGCATTTGCATCAAGAAGATCTGGTGAAGTAAATCCGCCCACGTCATAACAAGTGCAACCGAACGGAGATATGTCCCAGCATTCTGCGTAGTGATTTGCTATACCATTGTAAGGATTATTGGATGGTGGAGTTGAGCCATTTTCAAACCCAGAGTTCATGATCAAATTACAAGGGTCCACAGTAGAGGTGCATGATTGACTGTGAGCTGCATAAATATTAAGTACAATTATGATAGTTGCAATTGCGGGACGTATAATGTTCTTAAAGGTTAGCACTATGCTGGTAGATTTTGATTGAATTTTCATAGAGTAGAATTTAAGGTTTAAGTAATAAAATAAATGGCAAACGCTCGTAAAAGAAATGAAAGAAAATTCTCTAAGCGTAAAAGGTATGGTAAAAAAGGGATACATGATTTACTTTCCGATAACCACCCTTTTTCCTGCCAAAATTTAAGCATCAAACTTTTTGAATAGTTCTGACTAAAAGTTAGCAAAATTCAGAACAGACTTAGTGATATAATGCCCCTGCAATCACTGCCGTCATGAGGCAGGCAATCGTTCCACCAAGCAATGATCTGAGACCAAGCTCGGAAAGTGTTTGACGCTGATTGGGAGCCAGCGCACCAATACCCCCGATCTGAATCCCGATGGATGAAAAATTTGCAAAGCCGCAGAGGGCGTAGGTTGCAATTACGATAGAGCGGGGATCACTGAGTAAGCCGTTCTCAAGCATCTTACCCATTGAAATGTATGCAACAAATTCATTGATCACAGTTTTCTCACCCAGCAACTGACCGATGGAGAGCATGTCGTGTGATGAAACCCCCATTAGCCACGCTAGTGGCGCAAAAACATACCCGAATATGAATTCCAGCGACAATGAATCAAATCGGCGACTCGTCATTGCTTCAATATAATTATTGAGATGCCCGATTCTCCCGATCAAGTGAAAACCTGCATTTACGACTGCCATCAGGGCAATGAACACCACGAGCATACCTGCAACATTGATTGCCAGCTTTAATCCATCGGTAGTACCATTGGCAATCGCATCGAGCGCATTACTTCCTATTTTTTCCTTTGGAACATTCAAATCTTTTTCAACAAGCTCCGGGTTTGCCTGCGGAAATAGAATTTTGGCGCATACAATTGCTGCAGGTGCACTCATGATGGATTGTGACAGCATGTGGAGCGCGTAAAATTGCTGCTTCTCGATATCAGCGCCACCGAGAAAACTTACATATGCCGCCAGCACACTTCCTGCCGTGTTCGCCATGCCGCCTATCATGATGCAAAGCATTTCACTCCTGGTCAGGCCGGCGAGATAGGGACGGATCATCAGCGGCGCTTCTGTTTGTCCCAGAAAGATGTTAGCTGCATTCGACATGCTTTCGGCCCCTGAGATCTGTTTCATGGTTTTGCTCATGATCCACGCAAATCCAAGAACAATAAACTGAAGTACACCGAGATAGTACATCAGCGATGATAGTGCGGCGAAGAAAACAATATTCGGAAGCACCTGGATTGCAAAAACAAATCCCCATGATTTTGTTTGGTCTGCAAGATTTCCAAATAAAAATTCTGTGCCCTGATGCGAAAGTTGAATGAGATCCACAAAGCGGTTCGATACCCACTGGAAAATATCCCTGAAGACAGGCACGTACAATATGCCTACTGCGAAAATGAGCTGGAGAGCTAAACCTCCGCCTACAAGCCTCCAGTCAATTTGCCTTCTGTTGTTGCTGAAGAGGTAACAGATAAAAATGAGTGTGGCAAGTCCAAGAGCACCCCTAAGAAATTCCATGGAAATAGTTTGGGAGAAAGATGAGAATTAATCGGATGATTCGGAAATTTGCAGCTGATAAAATGAAAACTGATTCTCCCGGAAATTCTGAATCGAAATCAATCATACTTTTTGATGGGGTATGTAATCTGTGCAGTGGCTTTGTGCAATTTGTGATCAGGCATGATGATCAGTCGGGATTCAAATTTTGTTCTCTGCAATCAAATGCCGGCGGGGAAATTCTTAAAAAATACAATTTTCCATCTCACAAACTTTCTTCAGTAGTGCTTATTAAAAATGACCAAATATTTTTAAAGAGTGATGCGGTGCTCCAAATTGCACGGGAGCTCAAAGGATGGAAATGGTTTTATTTTCTACGGTTCATTCCACGAAGTATTCGCAATGCTGTTTATGACCTGGCTGCCCGGTACCGGTATAAAATTTTTGGCAAAAGGAAGATCTGTATGATCCCCGAAGAAGGTTTGAAAGCAAAATTCTTAGAATAATATTTCTTTTTAAACCTGCTATTGCGCAATCAGGAATGCTTTTTTCTCCTGGATATTTCATCTCTTACCATAATAGCCTGCTCGTAGTCTTCTTTATCCAGCATGGATTGAAGAAGCTGATTCAGTTCCTGGGGAGAATATCTCGCAAGGTCGCCAAGCCTTACAGCGGTTACCGTTTTTTTATCCGCCTTCTTTTCCTTCAGCTCCATTTTTTCCTCCTTGGCATTTTCATCAATCACAAGGCCGGCAGAGTCCAGTATAAACTCATAGGTAAAAATCGGACACTCGAAACGCACTGCAATGGCAAGGGCATCGGAAGTGCGCGAATCAATTTCAATGATCTCATTTCCACTTTTACAAACAAGCTGAGAATAAAAGATACCGTCAAGCAGGTTATTGATCACTACTTCCTTTACTTCAATGCTGAAGGATTGACAGATATTTTTCATCAGGTCATGTGTAAGCGGCCGGGTAGGATTCATTTTTTCCAGTGCCACCGCAATGGCCTGCGCCTCGAATCCGCCTATGACGATCGGCAGCCTGCGAATGCCATTCACCTCGCCCAGCACCACTGCATAAGAATGCGACTGAGTGATGCTATGTGAAAGCGCCACAATTTCCATTTCAATCTTCCTCATGACTGCGTAAAATTAATTATACTCCTGATTTAAATTTTTTGAATGCCTCATTCAGCTTTGGAACCACTTCAAATGTATCGCCAACAATTCCATAATCTGCTGCTTTAAAAAAAGGGGCTTCGGGATCCTTATTAATCACCACAATCACTTTACTTCCGTTTACTCCTGCAAGATGTTGTATGGCTCCTGAAATTCCAATGGCAATGTATAGATTGGGCCGTACCGTCAGGCCTGTTTGGCCAACATGCTCTGTGTGTGGTCTCCAGTGAACGTCGGCGACCGGCCGGGAGCATGCAGTGGCGGCACCAAGAATGGTGGCCATCTCTTCAACCATTGCCCAGTTTTCAGGCCCCTTCATTCCCCTGCCCGCAGAAACAACTATATCAGCATCGGAAAGTGAAACTTCACCCGAGGACTTTATGACTTCCTTGACTTTCAGTCTGAAGTCAGAATCTTTTAGCTCAGGCTTAAACTCCTGGAGGGTAGCAGTATTGGGTTTCTTCTCAGGACTGATGGTGTTGGGTGTAAGTGCAATAATTTTTTTTACCGAATGCATTTCATATACTGCTGCTGCCTTTCCTGAAAATACATTTTTCTTCACTAGGAACGAATCTGCCTCGCCG
>JBDSEA010000176.1:0-6784 GCA_039920305.1 Chitinophagales bacterium | reverse complement strand
AGTTACTGCGGAGGATTTCCAATGTAAGAATGTCATTTTTGAGCAGTGTGTTCTTGTTGATCTTCCATTCGATTCGGTTAACGATTTTTGAAGTATCAGAAGGCTGAACCACACCATTGGCAACGATTTCATTTTTATCTACAGGTATATAAAGATTTTTTGCAGGCAGGTAATTCATCTTATCGCCATTAAAGTCAAGCATTTTATTCGGTTCACTGCTGAACATAAAATCTACCACTGTGCTAAGCTGATAATATTGATTCTTGGCAATGGATTTATTTTCAAAATATCTCAGGTAGTCACGATTGGAGCCACGATAAGCAGAGCTATCAACCGTAATTATTACAGCGTCACTTTTATTAGCCTTTCTTCTTAACCCGTCAATATACCAGTCAACACCAAGCAGGCTCAGATTCACTATCCGGATATCCGTTCGTATCCCCTCGACTTCCTGGGCATACCACAAAGGATAAGTATCATTATCACCCTGTGTAAAGAGTATTGCATTGGGGGCGCATGACTCGAGATAATCTCTGCCAAGATCACGGGCAGTATAGCGGTCGGACCGGTCATGATCATCCCATTCCTGTGAAGCCATCAGCAGGGGCACCAGTACACCAATACCAGAAGCAAGTATGGCTGCATTGCGTGCAATCATTCTTTTATTAAACTGCTCATACAGCCAGAGAACCCCAATGCCTATCCAAATGGTAAAGGCATAAACAGATCCCGCATAGGCATAATCACGCTCACGGGGCTGATTGGGAGTTTGGTTCAGGTAAAGCACTATTGCCAGCCCGGTAAAGAAAAAAAGCAGCAGAACCACAAAAGCATCATTCTTGCGCTTCTTAAAATGATAGATAGCGCCGAGAATGCCAAGAATAAATGGCAGAAGAAACATCTTATTGTTTCCCCTGTTTTGATTCATAGGATAAGGAAGGGTGGTTTGATCCACCAGCATGGCATTATCAATAAAGGGAAAACCGGTGATCCAGTTACCATGTTTTATATCTCCATCACCCTGGTTATCGTCCTGCCTTCCTGAAAAATTCCACATAAAATACCTCCAGTACATAAATCCTACCTGGTAGGTAAAAAAGAAGTTCAGGTTATCACCCATGGTGGGCTTTTCATCCTTCTTCAATCCCAGCCAGGTCTGGTAAAACCTAACGTGAGATGGATCATCATTATCATAAATGCGCGGAAAAAACATTTGATCACGGTTATCATACTTCACGATGGGTTTTCTTCCAAGTTCTATATACCGCTTTGAAACAGGATCCTGGTAATAATGCATCTCGCCATTAGTTCGATCTATTTCAGTTGGCTGAGAAGCGAAAGAGGGCCCAAACAAAAGTGGCCGGTCCCCATACTGCTCGCGGTTGAGATAGCTAAGCAGCGTCTCTGCATCATCAGGCGATCCCATGTTGATCGAGGGGTTTGCATTGGCACGAATAATAACCTGCAGATAAGAGGAATACCCGATGATGATAAAAATCATTGCCAGAATAGCGGTATTCAGCCAATACATATTCTTCCGGTAGGAATACCACATTCCAAAAAGTATAGCTCCGGTGAGGAGGATAAAGAAGAAAACTACCCCGCTGTTGAATGGAAGATGAAATGAATTGACGAATAGTATATCAAATTTTGCACTCAGGCTTGGGATCTGAGGGATAATTCCGAATTGAATCACACCGAGGATTCCGCATGAAATGGCAAAGCATTTTACCAGCCCCCAGGTTGTAACCTCGTATTTCCTGAAATAATACACAAATACCATGGTAGGTATTACAAGCAATCCAAGCAGGTGAACGGCAATTGCCAACCCGATCATGTAAGCAATAAAAAGAATCCATCTGTCAGCGTAAGGCTCATCAGCAACCTGATCCCATTTCAGGATTGCCCAGAAAACAATAGCTGTAAAAAAAGCAGACGATGAGTAAACTTCACCCTCTACAGCAGAGAACCACGATGAGTCTGCAAAGCAATTGGCCAGGGCGCCTACAACTCCTGCACCCATAGCAGCAATAATTTCAGCGGTAGTTAATTCAATTGCTCTCTTTCCAATGATTTTTAAGCTCAGCAGCGTGATTGACCAGAACAGAAACAGGTTGCTCAGCGCGCTCATGGTACCCGAAAAATAATTTACGAACTGTGCGATATGTGCCCGGTCAGGTGCGAGCAGACTTACGAGGTGAGCAAGCATGATAAATAAAGGAGACCCCGGCGAATGTGCCACCTGCAGTTTATAGGCACAACTGATGAACTCTCCGCAATCCCAAAAACTTCCGGTAGGCTCTGCAGTGAGCCAGTAAACAATTGTAGAAATTATGAATACACTCCAGCCGACAGCATTGTTAATCTTGTTAAACCGGGTCATGAAATTTTGAAGGGGGTTTTATTCAGAATGAAAGTGCAGGGAAACAGATAAGAAGAGGTGAATTACAATAAAAGTTTTAAAATTTCTGAAATGTGACAAAAATAACAAAACGAAAATAGCAGGTGAGGGATCAGGGCCATTTTAACTTCATTTTATGTTCAGGAGTTTAGCCGGAAACCGGAAAGGAAGTACAATTTACAGGCTCTTTTTTTATGAGCAAAAAATCACGTCATTTAAAACCAACTCCTGCTGAATTCGATTTGCAATCCTCAATTCAACACTTAATTTTGCCGCTCGTCTTTTTTTTTGACCTGTAGTGTAACCGGTAACACGTCTGATTTTGGTTCAGAAGACTCCTGGTTCGAGCCCAGGCAGGTCAACAAAGATCATCCTCCGCCTGCGGGGATGATCTTTGTTGGAGGGGAAATGCACCGCTTTTGTTGCCTCCAATTATAAAATGAAATCCTATTTTCGTTTTATCAATTCTCACCTTGAAAATACCTTATGAAATTCACTCTTTACATCATTACATTTTTTCTGTTCTGCTGCAAGGTTCATGCACAGGTTCCATCTTCATGGAAGGTTACAGGAATTGGCGGAGGAGGAGCACTTTTCGCTCCTTCCATTAATCCTGCAAGCAACACTGAATTATATACCTCCAGTGACCTTAGTGCCAGATGTTCCGTCAGTTACCTTCGCCCCCACCAATCACGATGAATTGTATGTTGCTACCAGTGGCAACGGCATGTGGCATTCTGATAACATTAATTCTTCAATGCCGGTTTTAACTCAGGTGAGCAGCTACAAGTTTGCAAACCCTGAAAGAATATTTTTCAATCCCTTTAATCAGAATGAAATCTGGATTGCCACCTTCGGATATGGCATGAACGTGGGTGAGACCAATGTCGGCATCGCGCAGCAGAATAACTTCCCGGTAATTAATATCTTTCCTGATCCGGTTTCAGATTAATTAAATTTCGAAATAAGTCAAAAGACGAGTTCCAATTTGCAAATGCATCTTGTCAATTCGCCTGGTCAGGAAGTTCTCAGCGAAGATTTTGGTATGGTAGCTGATCATTTCTCAGGAAATATGAATGTTTCAGCATTTCCCATAGGTATCTATCTGATTGAAATAATTGGCGATCATGAAAGTGTGACTAAAAAAGTTGCAATAGAACACTGAAATTTTTTTGATTTTCAATATTTGCTGCGCATACTTGCGTTGTAATGCTAATCTCCAAACTTCCAACTGTTCTTATATCTTTGCCGCCCTTCGCAGAAAATGGAATCGTCAGTCAAAATTTTTTCAGGAACCAACAGCCAGAACCTGTCAGGCAGAATCGCGCGATCCTATGGCACTGAGTCAGGCAAGGTCGAGGTACGTAAGTTCAGCGATGGTGAAATTTGTCCTGTAATTCTCGAATCCATCCGGGGTGATTACGTCTTTCTGGTACAATCCACCATTTCACCTGCCGATAATCTTCTGGAATTGCTGCTGCTCATTGACGGTGCCCGCCGCGCCAGCGCTGCCTATATCACTGCAGTAATTCCGTATTTCGGCTATGCAAGGCAGGACCGGAAAGACAAGCCGCGCGTACCCATTGCCGCAAAGCTGATTGCCAACCTTTTAACAGCTGCAGGCGCAAACCGCGTGATGACCATGGATCTTCATGCCCCGCAGGTGCAGGGGTTTTTTGATATCCCGGTTGATCATCTTGAGAGCTCCACCATCTTTATTCCCTACATCAAAACACTCAGCATACCCGATATAACCTTTGCAGCGCCGGATGTAGGTGGGGTGAACCGGGCAAGGCAATACGCATTGTATTTTAATAAGGAGATGGTGATCTGCGATAAATACCGTAAGCGGCCTAATGAAGTGAGTGCAATGACCGTTATTGGGGATGTAACAGGCCGTAATGTGATTATCGTGGATGATATTATTGACACCGCCAATACTCTGTCAAATGCAGCAAGAATATTAATTGATAAAGGCGCGAGGAGCGTCCGTGCACTCATTACACACCCTGTTCTTTCGGGCAAAGCATACGAAAACATTGAGAAATCACTGCTGACTGAAGTGGTGGTTTGTGATACATTGCCCTTCAGGCAGGAAACACCCAAGATAAAAGCGCTTGGGGTAGCTGATTTATTTGCCACCGCCATCCGGAATATGCATGAGAACAAATCCATTACATCATTATTCATTAACAATTAACATTAAAACTTTAAGAAATGAAAGCGATTACCATTGAAGGAACTACAAGGAACAATACCGGAAAGAAGGAAACATTTGCCGTGCGCAAACAGGGAAATATTCCCTGCAGCATTTATGGCGGAACAGAAAATGTGAACTTTTATGCGCCGGTGAATGCATTCAAGGAACTCGTCTATACACCTGAATTTTATACTGCACAGATCAGTGTTGAGGGCAAGCAATTCAACTGCGTGATGCAGGATATTCAGTTTGATCCTATCAGTGATGATGTTTTGCATATTGATTTCCGGGAGCTCCATCCTGAAAAGAAAATTGTACTTGAGCTGCCAGTAAAACTGGAAGGAGTAGCACCTGGAGTGAAAGAAGGAGGGAGAATTTTTCTTCGTATGAAGAAGATGAAAGTGAGATTGCTGCCCAAGGATCTTGTGGAACACATCACAGTAAAGATTGATCATCTCGATCTTGGAAAGTCTGTTAGGGTAAATGAATTGAAAATGGAAGCCATCGAATTCCTGGATGCCCCTAATATTCCGATTGTCTCCGTACTTATTCCACGTGTTGAGAAAGAGGTTACCCCTGTTGCCGCGGTTGCTGAAACTGCAGCGCCTGTTGCTGAGGGCGCCACCCCTGCCGGTGAAACTCCTGCAGCCGGTGAAAAGGGAGCTGAGAAAAAGGAAAAGAAAAAGTAAACTTCGGGCATCAATCAATATATTATTGTTTTGGAATTGAAACCACCTGAAATAAATAAATTCAGGTCGCAAATCGGACAGAATCGCCTGAATCCCTGCCTGAACCTTTTTTGGAAAATTGCCCCGGTTGATCAGGTTATGGTTTTTAATTATTAATGATTGTCAACATTTACTGTGAGCAGCAGATTTCTTATAGCAGGTCTTGGCAACGTGGGGGAAGAATACACTGAAACCCGGCACAACATCGGGTTCAAAATAGTGGAAGCTCTCGCTGAGGATGCCGGTGTGTTATTTGTTTCAGGGCGGCTCGCCGCTCATTGCTCATACAGATGGAAGGGTAAATCCCTGCACCTGATCAAGCCATCCACTTTTATGAACCTGAGCGGAAAAGCAGTTAAATACTGGATGGATAAGCTCGAAATTCCCAATGCCAACCTATTGGTGATTGTAGATGACATTGCCTTGCCCTTCGGAACACTACGCATCCGGCCGCGGGGAAGTGATGGCGGTCATAATGGTCTCACAAGCATTCAGGAATCACTCGGTACGATGGATTATCCGCGGATGAGATTTGGTGTGGAAGGAAATTTTGCAAAAGGAAGGCAGGTGAACTATGTTCTGGGTAAATGGAATGAAGAAGAAAGGAAATTCCTGCCCGAGAAAATCAGGAATGCCGCCGATGTAATAAAAAGCTTTGTATCCATCGGACTTGAAAGAACAATGAATATTTATAACACAACCGGTAAGGAAGATCCCAAACCAGGTGACACTGGATAGAAAAACCGGAAACTTAAGACTATACCCGAAAAATCCTGAACCGTGAAAATCATCTGCTGCGGCCGCAACTATGCTGAGCATGCGAAGGAAATGCATCATGCTGTTGAGGATAAACCCGTCATCTTCATGAAGCCTGATACCGCGCTCAAGAGAAAGAACATGCCTTTCTTCCTTCCTGATTTCTCAAAGGAAGTGCACTACGAAACTGAAATTGTGCTACGCATCTGCAAGCACGGAAAAAGCATTGAAGAAAAATTTGCAAGCAAATATTTTGATCAGCTAACTGTCGGAATTGATTTCACCGCACGTGATCTCCAGAGTGAAATGAAGAAAAAAGGGTTGCCCTGGGAAATTGCCAAGGCATTTGATAACTCCGCGTGTGTAGGAGACTTTCTTACGATAGAAAAAATACCTGATTTAAGCAACATCAATTTCTGCATGTATAAAAACCGGCAGCTCGCGCAAAAAGGAAATACAAAAGACATGATCTTCTCTTTCGCAAAAATCATCAGTTATGCCTCACGGTTTTTCACCCTGCTGGAGGGTGATTTGATTTTCACGGGAACTCCTGTGGGTGTTGGTCCCGTTGCCATTAATGATCACATCGAATGTTTCATTGAAGATGATTCGCTGCTGGAATTTGATGTGAAGTAAATTCTAAGGCAGTTGATACTTTCATAAATTTGCAGGAAATCAAAAATTCAATGCTGGCTATTA
>JBDSEA010000175.1:0-28308 GCA_039920305.1 Chitinophagales bacterium | reverse complement strand
CAGAAAGCTGAGGGGCAACCAGGGGTTGATTAAAAAAGTTGAAAAGCTGAAAGAGCTTGGGGCAAGCGCAAGCAGGCAACTCCCTCAGAAGTTGCTGGACTGGGCGGATGAAGAAAATTGATTATTGTCCTCCTGAAGTCATTCCCCATTTAGCGAGGATCAGGCATACTACCAGTATTCCCAGAAGATGGTACCCGATATCAACGAACCATATTCCCAGGGGGCGTCGCTGATAATTTAAGCCTGTTCCAACCAGCCCAACCACCAGGCCTGCAATCAGGATATAGGAACGGGTGAAGCAATCTGAAAGTTCTTTGCATCTGACTGCATTTAGTGTTAAACCTACACTCGTGACAATAATAAATGTAAGAATGAAACCCATAATCATGGTACGTACCATACCGCCCCTGTCATTCACATCGGCTTTGTGCTCGCGAGCCCAGTACTTGCCAAAGAGAACAGTATACCAGATGGCGCCAATGGCGAAGTAAGCGACCGTAGCTCCCAGGACCACCGGCCAGTTGAGATGCAGAACTGCGTTTTTCATGCGGATAATTTTGCGTTGAAAGTAATTAAACTTACCAGCGATGCAATTCCGGCTTGTATCATTGTTAAATTAATTTTCAACAGGGAGTAACCCATTGTACGATTTTATGAATGTCCCATCCTACTTTTGTGTGTTATGAATGTGGTTACAAAAGAACTATCTTTTGATAATACCGAGGTTGCATTTGCCTATAAAAAGAGCAGTGATTTAAAAAGAGCTGCCTGGCTGTTTTCATTCATTAATAACAATTTAATCACCTCACTTGGAACGCGGCTTACCCCACTCGCTTTTAAATTAGGATTGCCTATACATGGCGTCGTGCGGGCAACCATATTCAGGCAATTTTGCGGCGGCGAAACACTGGAAGAATGTACGGTGACCACCATGAAGCTTGCAGAATATGATGTTGAGACTATACTTGATTATGGAGTTGAAGCTAAAGAAACCGACGAAGAATTTGAAAAGACGGTAAATGAAATTACAAATGCAATTTCTTTTGCTGCGCAAAATCATCATGTGCCATTCGTGAGTATCAAGATCACTGGTATTGCTCCATTTGCCTTGCTGGAGAAGCACGGAAATAAAGAAATTTTAACTGCCGTGGAAAAAATTGAATGGAATAAAGTGCTGGACAGAATGTACCGGGTGTGCCATCATGCGAATCATGCCTCCATAGGCCTGATGGTAGATGCAGAAGAAACATGGATTCAGCAGCCTGTTGATGAGCTTGCCATGGAAATGATGAAGGAGTTCAATAAGGATAAGCCGATCGTCTATAACACCGCGCAGCTGTACCGAAAGGACCGTCTGGAATTTGTAAAGAAATCTTTCAATGAAGCAAGGGCTGGAAATTTTATTCTTGGGATGAAGCTTGTACGTGGTGCCTATATGGAAAAGGAACGGAAACGATCACTGCAGAAAAAATATATGCCTCTCATTCAACCCGATAAAAATGCTACTGATCATGATTACAATTCGACAGTAGAATTTTGTATGGAGCATATTGATCAGATCGGCTTCTGTATTGCCTCGCACAATGAGTACAGTAATAGGCTCGGAACCGAGCTTGCTCATCAGAATGGAATTCCCGCTTCGCATCCGCATTTGCATTTTTCACAGCTTTATGGAATGAGTGATAACATTACTTTCAACCTGGCTGAGGCCGGCTTTAATACCTCCAAGTATGTACCCTATGGTCCTGTTAAAGATGTAGTTCCATATCTGATGCGCCGGGCACAGGAAAACACTTCAGTCGGAGGAATGAGCAGCAGGGAATTAGAATTAATCAGAAAGGAAATCAAAAGGAGAAAATAGTAATTTCAAGTGGATTGGGAAAATGAATATAACAGTTAAGACTGAATTCTTGCCTGTATCAAAAGCCATATAGTTTGAAACAATACCACGATTTACTCCGCCATGTTCTTGATCACGGATCAAGGAAAGATGACCGCACAGGCACGGGCACACTCAGTTTATTCGGTTACCAGATGCGGTTTGATTTAAACGAAGGGTTTCCTCTTCTTACCACCAAAAAGCTTCACATCAAATCAATTATTTATGAGCTTCTATGGTTTCTTCAGGGTTCAACTAATATTCAATATCTGAATGAACACGGTGTTACCATCTGGAATGAGTGGGCAGATGAAAACGGCGAGCTGGGTCCTGTTTATGGCAAGCAATGGCGGTCGTGGCAGGCTTCCGTTAATGAGAATGGAAACGGTAAAACAATTGATCAGATCTCGCAGGTGATTGCACAAATCAAAAAAAATCCGGATTCACGTAGGCTGATTGTAAGTGCATGGAATGTGGCGGATATAGAAAAGATGGCGCTCCCTCCCTGCCATACAATGTTTCAGTTTTATGTAGCACCTCCTAACGTTTCTAACCGAAAGAAAAAGCCGGGAATAAATCCTGAGGGGAAGCTTTCCTGTCAGCTTTATCAGCGCAGCGCAGACATATTCCTCGGGGTACCTTTCAATATTGCTTCGTATGCTCTGCTAACCATGATGATCGCACAGGTTTGTGATTTGCAACCC
This sequence comes from Chitinophagales bacterium, assembly GCA_039920305.1. Taxonomy (GTDB): domain Bacteria; phylum Bacteroidota; class Bacteroidia; order Chitinophagales; family UBA10324; genus DASRAJ01. The sequence goes on along the minus strand of JBDSEA010000175.1, from coordinate 25,725 downwards.
GGAGATTTTGTTCACACCTTTGGTGATGCTCATATTTATCTGAATCATCTCGATCAGGTAAATCTTCAGCTCTCCCGCGATTTTCTTCCGCTGCCTCAAATGAAAATCAACCCGCAGGTAAAAAATATTTTTGATTTCACATTCGGGGATTTTGAGCTGCTCAATTATCATCCGCATCCGTCTATCAAAGCTCCCATTGCAGTATGATCATTTCGATTGTAGTAGCTGTTTCGCAAAACGATGTTCTGGGAAAAGATAACAAGCTGCCGTGGCATCTGCCGGCTGATATGAAATATTTTAAGCAGCTTACCCTGGGTCATCCTGTAATCATGGGGAGAAGCACCTATGAAGCACTTGGAAAAGCACTCCCCGGGCGAACCAACATTGTGATTACACGCCAGGATAATTATGTTGCTCCCGGCTGTATCGTGATGGGAAATGTAATGTCAGCAATTGATGCTGCGAAAAAAGAACATCCGGAAGAATGCTTCATTATCGGAGGTGGTGACATCATTCGCCAAACGCTTGTATGGGCTGATAAAATTTATCTTACCCGGATCTTTCATGATTTTGACGGAGATACTTTTTTTCCGGTATTAAATAAAGATGACTGGAAGCTGGTAAGTGAAGAGCATCATTTACCGGATGAAAAAAACCGGTTTGCTTATTCATTCCAGCTGTTTGAGCTTGCAAAGGAATAGTTTCATTGCACTAAGTCAACTTGTAAAATACTTAGTAGTCAACGATTATAGTACAATAGTCGAAAAAATTCCTGTGCCAGAATTTTATTTTTCACCTTTGCTGTAACCCAAATAATTATTTAACCGACTAATATTTAAGAACTAAAAACCAATCAACCATGAAAAAAGTATTTTCAATCCTGCTATTACTGGTAGCCACAATTTCAAAGGCTCAAACGGCAGACGATATCATTGCCAGATATGTTGAAGCAATAGGCGGGAGAAATAAGATCGATGCTATTACCACAATGAAATTGACCGGCAAGGTGCAGCAGGGAGGAATGGATATTCCCACCGTCATGTACAAAAAACGTCCGAATATGCTGGTGTTTGAAATTACCTTTCAGGGTAAAACTCAGAAGCAGGGATTTGATGGCACTGAAGGGTGGGACATTAATCCATTCATGGGAAGAGAATATGCAGAGAAAATGGATGCCGATGCTTTAAAAGCAGTAAAATTCCAGGCAAATTTTGATGAAGCCCTTATTGATTATGCTAAGAAAGGATACAAGGTTGCTTATGCGGGGGAAGAGGATGCTGATGGGTCTCCTGCGTATCATGTTGCCCTCACTACGCAGGAAGGAGATGTATATGATTATTTTTTTGATAAGGAATCCTACCTGATCGTAAAAATAAAATCACATGTAAAAGGACAGGATGGCAGCACACAAGACGGTGAAACCAATTTCAGTGACTATAAGGACGCAGGGGGTGTGCTCACTCCCTACACAATGGAAAATATACAGGAGAACCAGGGTCAGAAGTATTCCTTCTTCATCAAGATAGATCAGGTAGAAGCCAATATACCTGTGGACGATTCTGTTTTTAAGATGCCCTCCAAATAATCCTCAGCTATCCAATTAAATTTAATTATTTATGATAAAACACTGGTTTAAAGTGGCTGTTTTACTGACTGTAATCTGCTCAGAGGCATTCTCACAAAGCATAGATTCACGCTTGTTCGGTGACATAAAAGCGCGCTGGCTGGGTCCTTCCATCATGAGTGGACGGATTGCAGCAGTGGATGTTGTGAATAATGATGTCCGGTATATTTATGTGGGAAGTGCGAGCGGCGGGATATGGAAGTCAGAAGACTTCGGTACAACCTTCAAACCAATATTTGATAAATACACGCAATCCATTGGTGCGATATGCATTGATCAGAAAAATCCGCAGACAGTGTGGGCAGGAACAGGAGAGAGCTGGGTAAGAAACAGCGTTTCTGTAGGAACAGGAATTTATAAAACAACGGATGCAGGATTGAACTGGAAAAAGGCAGGACTTGACAGCAGTGAACGCATCTCCCGCATAGCGGTTAGTCCGGTTAATTCCGATGTGGTTTATGTGGCAGTTCCGGGTGCCTTATGGAGTGATTCAAAGCATCGCGGCTTGTATAAAACTTCAGATGGGGGAAAATCATGGGAGAAGATTTTATATGTTGATGAGAAAACAGGATGTGCGGATGTGGTGGTGGATCCAAAAAACCCAAGCATTCTGTTTACGGCTATGTGGCAGTTCAGAAGAACCCCATACAGCTTTGCATCGGGCGGGCCGGGAAGCGGGATATACAAATCCGTTGATGCAGGAAAAACCTGGAAGAAAATCACCAGCGGTTTGCCCGCAACACAAATGGGGCGAATAGCTCTTGCAATATCCCCTGTTAACTCAAATATTGTTTACTCAACGATCGAGTATGAAAAAAGTGCAATGTTCAAATCGAGCGACGGGGGTGAAAACTGGAAACGCATGGGCACCACCATGCAGATTGTAGAGCGGCCATTTTATTTTGCGCGGCTATATTGCGATCCCAGGGATACCAATACTGTTTACCGCTGCGGTCTTTCTCTCATCATTACACGCGATGGCGGAGGCTCCTTCAGCGGTGCCGGTGGTGGAAACCATGGGGATGATCATGATATCTGGATCAATCCGAATAACCCAAACAACATTGTAATGGGTACTGACGGAGGATTATACATATCCTACAATCAGGGCGGCACCTGGAGTTTTTGCAGGAGCCTTCCGCTCTCACAGTTTTATCATGTGATGTACGATATGGAAGAACCCTATCGTGTTTATGGCGGCTTGCAGGATAATTTATCATGGTATGGGCCATCCCGCAATAATACAGGAGGGGTAAGAACCAAGGACTGGTTTCCTTTTTCATTTGGAGATGGCTTCTGGACATTTCCTGACGCAACAGATAATAGTATTGCCTATACAGAAACCCAGGGCGGATCGGCAGTACGCTACGATATGGATTTAAAAATCCTGAAAGATATTCAGCCTCATGCCACCGGCAATGAGCCTAAATACCGGTTTAACTGGAATGCAGCTTTTACAACCAGCGTAAACAATAAGCACAAGTTATTCCTCGGAAGTCAGTATGTGCTTACATCTTACGATAAGGGTGAAACCTGGAAAAAGATCTCCCCCGATCTAACAACAAACAATCCCAAATACCAGCAGCAGGAGAATTCAGGTGGTGTAACAGCAGACAATTCTTCAGCAGAAAATCATTGCAGTATTTATGTAATTGCAGATTCGCCGCTTGACAGTAACGTTATATGGGCGGGAACGGATGATGGTAATATTCAACTCACAAAAGACGGTGGTAAATCATGGACGAATGTCGCTGCCAGCCTAAAGGACATTCCCGGCGAACCCTGGATCAGTTCTATTGAAACAGGGCATTATGATAAAGGCGTGGCCTACGTAACACTGGATTATCATAACTGGGGGAATATGAACGCCTATGTCTTCAAAACCACTGACTTTGGGACATCATGGACGAAGATCAGTAATGATTCTGTGAAAGGTTTTTGTCATGTTGTTCGCGAGGATCTTAAAAATCCCAACCTCCTTTTAGTCGGGAGTGAATTCGGATTATTTGTTTCCATTGATGGGGGAAAAAACTGGGCACAGCTCAATTACAACAATAATATTCCCAATGTGCCCATTCGTGATGTGGTGATTCATCCACGGGATAATGAAGTGATTCTCGCCACACATGGCCGGGGAATTATGATTATTGATGAGTTAGGCCTTAATATTCTCAGGCAATTAACCCCTGAGATTATGCAATCGAAATTCACTCTTTTTGAAAATAGCCCGTACATCATTCCATTAAATGGATTTGATGCGGGGGCTGCCACTGATGATGAATTTACCGGTGCTAATCCCGTCAGCGACCCTGTAGTAGCATATTACCTTAAAGACCGGCAGCTTGTCGGTGATTTCAGGATTGAAATACTTGACAACGATGGTTCAGTAATTAACTCTACGCCTGCAGGAAAACACAAGGGTGTAAATATTGTTTCACTTCCGTTATCCAGAAAACCGCCGAAAGTTCCTCCGGCTCCCCTCATCGCAGGCGGCGCAACTTCTGGTCCTGCTCTCGGTGAGGGAACCTATGTTATACGAATTATCCGGAACAAGGATACGGTGATGACTAAAATAATTGTGCAACAGGAAAAGAACTCACCGTATACAGCTGAAGACAGAAAGTTACGGCTCGATGCAATTTCAAAATCGTATGATATGCTTAATGATTTTGCCTATACCGTAAGCGGAATTACCAATATGCGTGATGATGCAAATAAAATTGCAGCTTCTTTACCTGAAAAAGATAAGCTGAGAAAACAGCTTGAGATGCTTTCACACGCTCTTGATACCCTGCATGCTCACGTGGTATATACACGCGAGGGTATGATTGTTTCAGAACAGGCTGCACGGCTCAGAGAGAAACTCTCAAATAATTACGGAACTTTTATGTTCTATGAGGGCAGGCCAAACAATTCATCGCTTGATCAGATCAAATCCCTGCAAACGGAAATAAATGTGACTGAAAATACCTTTAATCAAATCATGAAAAATTATTTGCCAAAGATTAACCCGCAACTAAAAGAAAAAGGAAAACCCGAACTTGTATTGAAAACCAGGGAAGAATTCGATAAAACCTGATATCATTCTGAATAAATGATTACCGGAAAAAATGATGTGCGGAAATGCAATTCCAAATGTCAGGCAGATACGGATAACTTTTACCTGAAAGCTTTTGGAATTATAAAGATGTTTGTGATATTAATTTGTTAAATCTTGCAGGTTTTTCCATAAGCATGTGTTACATCCGGGATTATATTTGTCCCACGAGCTTCAATCATGCAATCGCGCAGAAAATTTTTGATTACCGGTTCAATTGCTGCAATCTCTGCATGGATAACCGGTAAAGGGGCGGGTGGCTCCCCTAATACCCTGCCATTGAAGACAACTGAGGGAAGTATTGTACTGTCCACATGGTCATTTGGTATACCTGCAAATCAAAAAGCGCTGGAAGTTTTGAATAATGGAGGAATGGCTGTGGATGCGGTACAGCAGGCGGTCATGGTGGTGGAAGCCGATCGCACCAATACATCTGTTGGGCTCGGGGGTTATCCTGACCGTGACGGACATGTTACGCTGGATGCCTGCATCATGGACCAGGATGGCAATGCAGGCTCTGTGACGTTCCTTGAAAACATTGAGCATCCAGTTGCTGTTGCACGGATGGTTATGGATACTACACCGCATGTGATGCTGAGTGGTGAAGGGGCGAAGCATTTTGCACTTGCCAACGGCTTTCAACTGCGTAAAGGGTTAACACCGGGGGCTTTAAAAGCCTATGAAGACTGGTTGAAAACATCAAAATACAAACCTGTAGTTAGTCCTGAAAACCATGATACCATTGGATTACTTGTACGTACACCGGAAGGGAAACTTGCCGGAGCATGTACTACCAGTGGCCTTGCCTGGAAGATGTATGGCAGAGTAGGGGATTCACCCATCATCGGGGCCGGATTATATGTAGATCCTGAAACAGGAGCGGCTGCAGCAACAGGATTGGGAGAAGCTGTAATGAAGATTTGCGGAACGCACCTGATCGTTGAGTTAATGCGAATGGGACGCACACCGCAGGATGCGTGCATCGAAGCAGTAAGAAGAATAACATTAAGACAAAAAAATTTTCAGGAAATTCAGGTTGGATTTATTGCCGTGAATAAGAATGGGGATACCGGGGCATTTTCACTTCAGAAAGGTTTTCAATACGCCCTTGCAGCGAACGGAAAGAATGAATTATTTGACTCGCCTTCAATGATTGGTGATAAAAAATAAACTCAAAAACAAATTCATCAAAACATATTATTTGGTATCCAACTGAACAGTCAGTGTAGTTTTAGGAAGCAAATAAATGTAAGACGAAATAGAAAATGGAATTAATCTTTTATGAAACGAAAATGAAACTCATAACCAATAATCCTGACCGAAATAAAATATTGTCCATTGGGAAGATTTGAAACATCCAGGGTTTTTTGCTCTGTCAACCTTACACTGGCAAGACTTGTTAAAGCTACATTGCCGAACATATCAGTGATCCTGATATCAGCAGTGCTCAAGGTGGAGGACAGCCCGCTGAAGAAAACAGTGATATGATCCTTTGCCGGGCTCGGATAAACCTGGATTTCGGGTGCGGGCGGGGTTTCCACAGAGATTATCGAAGAATTTTTTGAATTCCCATCTAAATCCACCTGCTTAAGACTATAGTAATTTATTACCGGCCGTGGAGCATGATCGGTGAAGGAATAATTCAAAGGGATGTTGGAGGTGCCTGCACCCTTGATGGTTCCAAGGGAATCAAAGTCTTCTCCGTTAAATGATCTTTCTATTACGAAATATTCATTATCCTTTTCTGATTGTGTAGTCCAGTTAAGATCAACATCCCTTCCGTTGAAGGTTCCTGTAAATGAGCTCAGCTCAATGGGCAGAATACAATCTGTAACCTTTACAGTAAATGTTCCTGTGCGTGTAACGGCACAAGCATCTGTGATCGTACAGGTATAATTATAAGTTCCGTTAGTGCAATTGGTAACAGTTAATGTACTTGTTGTAGCACCATTACTCCATAAGTAAGAATATGGCGGAACACCATACAGGGGTGCCGGGTTAAGAATCGACGGAATACAACAGATCTCTGTTACGGTTAAGGTTCCATTGCCAGATGAGGTGTTTCCGAGCACCTCAGGGTTTTTTCCTGTTAGAGTTACGCTGAAAGAATTTGCCGGTGAAGTGGTACAAGGTGTGCCTGCAGGAGCACAAGAGGGATTGTTGCTGCAATCACAGCGCGAATTATTTGCAATGAAATCAATACTCCCATTACATACCGGAGTTAGGCATGAGACCGTTGCGAACATATCATAATTTACCGCGGTGCAGGTGCCAATGCCATTAAAGTTGCAGCTCCACCATAAATTTGATGCAGGCGAGGTGGCGCACGGCCCAACAATCTGGAAACCGGTCTTGTTCATTGCGCAACTACCCATACATCCTGATGCATTAACGGTGACAAATTGAAAATTAAAGGTGCAAGCCGTAAGTGTGACATCATATGGCAGAGGGACATTAAGCGTATAACCGCAATCCGGATTAATGCCTCCTATGCAAAAACTTCCGTTATACTGATAGTACATTATTCCTGTTGAATAAACTGCAGATGTTGAAACGAGCGGATCAATCGTTACCGGATATTTTACTGATGGATCATTCAGCCAGTTGGATGGAGTTTTGATTTGAAAAACATTCGATGATGAATCAAAATCATAATAAATTGAAGAATTATTTATATAGCCTGAATCAAAAGCGATCGCCCGTCCTATTTCCACATAATAGCTTTCAGCATCAGGAGATTCTATTTGAACAGAACCATTCCAGTCATGGCTTCCTGCCCAGCTTCCTTCAGTATACTTAAAGTGATACCCGGATGGAATGTTTAAATGATCTTCAATAATCAAATAGCCCTCTGAGATATTAAGGGGACTTTTGATAATGAAATTTGATTTGATCTTATAGAGATCCAGTGTGATTTCTGCATCAATACCTGGCCATACATCAAAAATGTGGATACCATCGTCACCAATGGTAAAATGCAGCCAATCCGCTTCTCCATAATCAATAAGCGTTTCACCGCCGGCGCTTACATTTTTAAGATGTAAGTTTTTGTTGAACTGAATTTCGTTTTCATTCACCATGAATGAAGTAAACTTTCCGGTAACAGAAATTTTTGCGGGAGTTTCCTGCGCCGGGGCTAAATAAGTTCCAAGTTCATTGGTATCGGGCCGGAGTCTCCGGTCGTAGGCAACCCAATGACCTTCTGAATCCTGATAATTTAAGTTTCCGAGACATTTCTGTATTGCGAAACCACCGCTGTCATTTGCGTAGGAACGGCTGCTTGCTGTTCTTTTACCGATTTGCTCCCTGTAGGTGCTTCCTGCATCATATGCGGTTTGTCCAAGATCGGGATGTGTGAGATCCATTGCGGTAGCTTCAATCAAAGATTGGGGATGAATTGTGGGATGGGAATTATAAGTTATGGTTGTAAGGTTGTACTCACGCTTGTGCATGGGTACTATATCTTTAGTCTGGCCAAAAATATAATCGTTGGGGGCAAGAAAAAAAAGCAACATTCCTGAAATAACTTGGAAGATAATCTTCTTATTCATTATAATCACTTACTATTTTAAATTTTTATGCTATATTTCTTTTTATGGTTAAGGTGCCCATGGGACAGCATTTGACTTTATTCATTCCCTGGTGCCGTAGGAGACGCAGGCGAGTTTTTCAAATTGCCTTCCGGCTGCAGATAGCTTCGCTGGTTTGTTTCTGCCGGGATAATTGCTTCACTTCCCTGGATTGACCGGGCTGATTGCGCAGGCAAATCGCTTACCAATGTATTTGAGTTGGCGGGCTTGAATCTGATATCAGCAAGATGATTGAGTTTTCCATTATCCATTTGCACGTCCTTAACATTGCAGATAACCTGGTACTGAAAAGGGGTATTTGAATTGCCGCCATCAAGCTCAACAACATCAAAACCATCTGAAGATTTGTTGGTTACATAAACACCTTTGCAATTGCCCTCAAGCTGAACAAAAACCCGAAGTGGATTATGCGAAGTCACGGAAATATTTTTCGAAATAATTGGATCCAGTGTAATATGGGTAAAGCCATTCACCAATTGTCCTTCTCCATAATCGGAAAACAGAAATTCAGGTGATTCCATCGCAAACATTTCGCGCTCAATGCCCTGATCATCCTTTACAGTGCATCCAACAGGCATTGTTCCTGTACCGGCAATTTTCCATTGGGTTGTTCCATCCCAGTAATTTACTCTTACCACCGTTCCATTTTCAACAGAATAAATTGCTTCTGCCGCTCCCACCGTGAGCGTTGAATTTGCATACAACCCTGTTGTTAATCCAGTAAAGGCTCCACCACTACCACTTACAAGAACAGTTGGTGTTACATTATTGCCTCCTGATACAACCCCGGTGCCGGTTGCTAAGTTTGCAATGGAATAGGTTCCCGTACCTGTTCCGGTAAATGCTCCTCCGCCACCTGTGATGGGTACCAATGCAGTGGCTCCATTTCCTGCGGCCAGAATACCTATGCCTGTTGCTGCGGTTGATGCCTTTCCATAAATGCCGGTACTGGTGCCGGTAAAGGATCCACCGCTTCCGCCAGCCAATGTTACAGAAGCAGAATTATTTCCTGCTCCGATTATTCCTGTTCCTGAAAGCACGGTAGTGCCCACTGCAAAAATTCCTGTACCCGTACCGGTAAAGGCACCACCGCTTCCGGCTACAAGATATACTGCGGTAACATTGTTTCCTGCGCCAATAATACCCGTTCCACTCGTGTTCGTATTCTTTCCTGAAACTCCTGCACCAGCACTCTGGGGTGTAAGACCCAGCACACCGTTTCCTGTTCCTGTAGTTGTTGTAGCTAAATAATTTTCTCCTTTTATTCCTGTTCCATTCTTCTGTGAGTTGTAACCCCAAACACCCCATCCGAATGCTCCTCCTGTTACACCCAATACTCCTGTCCCTGTATTTGATGCATTCGCAGCCACTGCGTTGTTGCCTACAAGTGCAATGGCACTTCCAAGGTTGGAAATGAAATTACCGCCATTCCAGACATCTGATTCACCAATGATTGCTGAAGTATTTCCACCTGTTACCGTTACTCCGAGTATTGCAGGTTGTGCGTTAAAGCCTGTGACATTTGTGGTGGCATACAGGGGTGGATTATCCACACCCAATCCACTAACAGTAATGGTTCCAACATAACCTCCATAACCATTTAGCCCGGTTTTTCCGTTAACATGAAGAGCATAGCTCCCCGTGGCGGTTTTGGTGGTAGTGGCCCTAATTCCATTATAGCTTGTGCCGCCGGCTACTGTCAGCATTTCAGTTGTAGTAGGAGTAACATTGATACCCACACTGCCCCCGCTTGCAATACGCATCCGCTCCAGGTTGTTTGTTTTAATCACCCAGTCTTTCAGGTCGGTGGTGCCTATAAAATTAGTTCCGGGAACCGTTGCGGCATTTCCTGTAAGTAGCCAGCCCGTTGAAGATGCTGTGGTTGTCCATGCCGGAGCAAGACCCGGACCATTTGAAGTTAGTATCTGTGATAATGTACCCGCACTTCCTCCCGGCATCAATGCACCGGTGAACTGTACATTGCCGCTTACATCCAGCTTTTGTGTAGGCGCAGAAATTCCAATGCCTACGTTTTGTGCCTGCAAGACGTTTATAATGACTAATAAAATGACAGAGGAGAGGAAAATTCTTTTCATGTGAAAGGAGTTAAAATGTCCACGAAAATTAGGGATAATTTCCAGAAACAAATAATCTTTCATACCAGGGATTAAACATACTGATAAGACCACATTGATTTACATCATGGAGAATGCACGATCAATATCGCGAATCAGGTAATCCGCATCTTCCAGACCGGTATAAAATCGCACCATCCTGTGATTGATGTTTTCAATATCAAATTGTTGCCTGCCAATTGCAGCACAGGAGGGAAATATCAGCGATTCATGCCCTCCCCATGATACAGCCATAAGAAAGTGCTTCAGTGAGTTGCAGAAAACTTCAATTTCATCAACAGAGGCAACCTTCAGCAGGGCGGTGCAAAGTCCCGGAGATTTTTTCATCTGCTTCCGTGCCAGCACATACTGTGAGTTATTTTTTGAAAACGGATAATAGAGCTTTTCAACTCTTGGATGAGCTTCCAAGAATTCCGCCACTTTTTCAGTACTCTGCGCTATACGCTCAAGCCGTATTTCAAGGGTGCGAAGGCCCCGCAGCAATAGCCATGCGCTGAAGGGCGAAATCACGGAACCAACGGTGAGCATCTCGTTACGGAATATTTTTGAGATCATCTGACTTGAGCCACAGATCACTCCCGCGACTACGTCGCTATGCCCTCCCAGATATTTCGTCGCTGTCTGCAGTGAAATATCTATTCCATATTCAAGAGGTTTTTGATATAGCGGGGAGCAGTAGCTGTTATCAATGATTGAAATAATTCCTTTTGATCGTGCAAGAGTTGCTACTGCATCCAGGTCCTGCAATTCAAACGTAAAGCTGTTGGGTGATTCGAGGAAAATGATCTTTGTATTGTCCAGGATGGAAGCTTCAAAGTTTTCAATCCGTGTTCCGTCGATCATGGTGCAGACGATACCGAAGCGTGGAAGCAAGCCGGTAAGCAGCCGGTCAGTCCATGAATAAGGCTTTGATACACAGATGATATGATCACCCTGCCTTACATTTGAAAACACAGCGAGAAAAACTGCGGCAGCTCCACTGGATAATACCAGAGCATCTTCTGCGCCGTCCAGTGCTGCCAGTTTTTTCCGCAGGATAGAAACCGTGGGATTATTACCACGTGAATAAAGATTTACTTTGAATTCATCTGCGATGGCATCACGCAGCTGTGCAACCTCCCTGAATGCGAAGTTGCTTGTTTGAATGATGGGTGGTGAAACAGCATTGAAATACTGTTCACGATCTTCCCCAAGCTCATTGATGATTTGTGACAGGTCCATGCTTTGTATGATTCCTTTAAACAGATACTCTGCCGGTTTGTTATGGTGAATTTTGAATCGGGTTAAGATTGAATTTCTTCAACAGGAGATAAAGCGGAAACCCGCAAAGCATCACCATGAAACCAATCAAAGAATTTTTTGGATCGCTGTAAACCACATAGAGTGTTACACTCAATTGCATAATAATAAAAATCAGTGGTATTACCGGAAACCATTTGATGCGGAATCCCCTCACCTCGTCACCGGTCTTTTTTTTCCTTAAAATAAAAATACAGAACGCCGCAAATGCAAGCGAGATGGTATCGTTGAACATCACATAGTTAAGAAGGTTGCTGTAATTCTGAAGAGCAATAAACATCAGGATGGTCAGTGCGGTATAGAATATGAGCGCAAATTCCTGTACCTGCTTTTTAGTGTTTACTTTCATAAAAACAGGTGGAAGAATTTTTTCTTCGGCCATTGCGTACATCACCCTCGGGTTGTGGATCAGCGCGGTATTGATAAAGCCCAGTGAGGAGATAAAGATCACTACAGAGGCAAATGCTGCCCCTGCATTTCCAAATAGAACTTTTCCAAGATCTGCAGCGATGAGCGGAGAATTTTTAATGTTTTCAAATCCTAAAACATGTACATATACCATGTTGATGGTGAAGTAAAGCAGGAAAATAATGCCGATGGCAGTAAGAATTGCCCGTGGGATATTCTTTTGAGGATGATGCGCATCCGCACCGAGGTTCGCTGTATTCTGGTATCCGCCATAGGTAAAAAAGATCGCAATGAGGCTCACCCCGAGTGCTTTGAAAAAATTCGGGGCAGGCTCGTCCGCGACGGCTGCACTAACTTCATTATCATGCGGGGGAACAAAAAAGATGGCTGAAATAAAAACCAGCATGAGTCCGATTTTAACCAGCGTAAGTACATTCTGCGTTCGTGAGCCCATGCGAATGCCGAGATAGTTCAGGAAAAATAAGATACCAACAATGCAAATGAAAATGAACTTTTCTCCTGTTGCTGCTGATGATGTGCCCGGGATGATGATGGGTGTGATGTACTGTGCCCCGATAAAAGCAACTGCCGCTGTTGAGCCTGCGTTGAGCATGATGTAAGTCCAGATAAGCATGAAGGCAATCGTTGGATGATAGCAGAGTGAAAACATTTTATAGTAACCTCCTGCCACGGGAAAGCGTGAGCCGATCTCTGCGAACGTGAGTGCGCCGCAAATGCTCACTGCCGCTCCTACGATCCATGCCAGTAAAAAAATGGTGGAGCTTCCTGCACTTGCTGCGATGATCGATGGATTGCGGAATATGCCTATGCCGATCACCATGCTTACGATGATCATCGTAAGGTCAAAAAAGCGGAGTGTTGGTTTAATCATTACCACTCATCAGGTGAGAAAGACAAATTTTTTATTTCAGCAGTTCAAGTTTTTTTGTTGCAATCATTTTTCCATCAATGAACAATGAATAATTATATGAACCTGAAGTAAATTCATTTAAATCAAGCATCAATTCATGACTTCCACTATCATTAATGCTGTACTTCTTCAATACCACACCGGCAAGATCGCTGATCAGAAGCTGTATATTTTTACTTAGTGATGGAATATAAAACTTAATTAAAGTGGTTTGATTAAACGGGTTGGGAATATTTTGTGCAAGCCGCGGTTCGTTTGCCGAAGAATTCAAATCGGCTTTCTGATACTTTTCACAGCATTGATTCAATGATTGCTCCATCGCCTCCAGCCGGATCAACACTGCATCGAGCTGCCCGGTTAATTCCTCATTCTTCATTCTTAATTCCACATTTTGAAGACTCAGCGCCTGAATCCCGATCAGCGCAATCCCTGCCGGGTCAATGGTGGAAATAGATTCATCATCAATGCCGACCCGGAATGCTGCAAAAAAATCTTCAGCCATGGGGCCAATGTGGTATTCATTTTCTGATCCCTTATAACTCCATTTGTCTATTGCAAGCTGGTTGATCCTGTTCAGCACATCATCCTTATCAGGTGATGAGAAATTTTCCTTCAGCTCCCGCGAGCTGGCATTCGTCCAGGTGCCGCCGTTGGTACAATAAGCACCATTTCCATTCGATGCGGTACTGCCTACAATCAGCGCCTTGCCATTCGATGCATTTGCGCCGAAACCCCAGAACGTAACATTATTGTTTCCAAATCGCATGCTGTTACTGGTGGTTACCACTGCACCATTCCCGATGGCCGAAGAATTGGAAAGCGCCGAAGAGCCGGCATCAGAAAATGATCCAAGGAGCGTGAGCTGATTGCCGGTAGTATTGGCATTTCCCGAGCCATAACCAAAATAGCAATTTCCTGAGCCGACGGTATTGTTGAACGCAGCCCTTCCGCCTACTGCGGTATTCTGTCCCGTGCCACCCTCATTAAATGCAAGGGCGGAATCGCCAACAGCCACCAGGCTTGAACCTGCAGTGTTGGAATATAAAGCATGGAATCCGATGCCCACATTGCCTTCGCCGGAAATACAATTCACCATTGCTGATTTTCCAACCGCTACATTATTATTGCCAACGGTATTTTCTTCAAGAGCAAAGGTTCCAACTGCAGTGTTGCCATCACCGGTTGTATTATTAAACATGGCGTGTGTTCCTGTTGCTGCGTTGGATTTACCTGTTGTGTTATGTGCCATCACCCCGTTTCCGAATGCGGCATTTCTCTTCCCCGTGGTATTATTTTTTAAAGCACCGAAGCCTATTGCAGTGAGCAGATAACCGGTAGTATTGGATACGATACATGAATCACCCACCGCAGTGTTCTGGTAGCCGGTGGTGTTCGACGCCAATGCATGAGCTCCTGCTGCTGTATTATTTATTCCGGTGGTATTGGAAGACAGGGCTGAAAACCCAATGGCAGAACTATTGGCAGTTAATTCAAGAATGGTAGCTGAACCCTGATTTATTTTTCCGGACAAGTATAGATTTCTCCAGTTCAATGAATTACTTCCCAGGTCCTTCGTATTATTAGCATCGGGCACCAGGCTTTGATTGATGCTTGTTGCGCTGAGGTTGGACAATGCCTTATTTGCTCCGGCAGAATTTGAAACAGCCGTCCATACAAACCCATTGTAATAGTAAAACCCGGGTGTGTGGTTGGTCTGGTAGATCAGCAGTCCTGTTGCCGGAAAGGAGATGTTATCACGCTGTAACCGTGTCATCCGGGGCACGAGCATACCTTGTGACACAGACTCCATTTCCAGCAATGCGCTTACCGCCGGGTTTGTGGTTCCGATACCGGCACTGCCTGCGGGAGGAAAAATGTTTTGTCCAGTGGAGGAAACAGTGACGCAAGTAATCCATAGTATGGCAAAAAAGAATCCGGATATTTTTTTCATGAGATAAATTTTTTGGTGAAGATAAAGATGAATGACCTTCCCGAATATTTGTTGAATTATAATAACTGAGGGTAATACTCGCAAACAGTAATAACCCATCCAGCACCTTTCCGGTAACCGGTTAACAGATTTCCGTTAATGTAAATCCCATGCGGCAGGTTCAGAGATGAAATCCGAACTGAAACCTAAATCAATTAAGTTTGCGCCCCACTTTAATAGCTACGAATGGATCGTAATACCGTAATTGGTTTTATCCTTATTGCCGCCCTCATTATTACATATACTTATCTCAGCATGCCTTCACCGGCTGAAATTGAGAAGCAGAGGCAATATACTGATTCCGTTTCCCTGCTGGAAAAGCAGCGCGGCGGCGATTCTTTACAGCCTGTTCAACCGGGTCCTGCTACAACCGCGCAACCGGCAGCTTCAGATGCCGTGGTAACTCAAAAAGTATTCTCCGATTCTACGGTTAAGGATGAAGCACGGTTTACCATAGAAAATGAATTGCTTAAGCTGACCCTTTCAAGCAGGGGAGGAAAAATTATATCAGTGGAACTGAAGAAGTACAAAACCTATGATCAAAAGCCTCTTATTCTCTTTACGCCTGAAAACACAAAATTCAATTACACTTTTTTCGCCGGTAACAACCAGATCGAAACCAATGACCTGCTCTTTAAGCCGGAATCAAATTCTTTTGCTGTAGCCGGAACAGATTCAGCCACTTTCTTTTTCCGTGCCTACTCCGTGCCATCCGGTTTCATAGAGCAGAAGTACGTGATGAAGGGTAATTCTTACATGGTTGGATATTCATTTTCATTGATCGGAATGGATTCATTGATCCATACCGCAAATTCCTATGTGAATCTGGTATGGGATACCCGGTTTAATCCGACTGAGAAGGACCTTTCGCAGGAAAGAACCTATTCCTCCATGTATTTCCGCTATTGGAATGATGATGTAAACAGCATCTCAGAAGGCTCAACCGGCGAGATGAGAATGCCGGGAAAAGTACAGTGGGTGTCAGCAAAGACTCACTTTTTTAATTCAACCTTGGTTTCTAAAATTCCTTTTGACCAGGGCAATATCAGCTCGCAGTTTGATGAGACAAAAACTGATTATGTCAAGGATCTCAAAGCCGAAGTGGTGCTTCCGTTTGACAGTAAGGCGAAGGACGTGATCTTTCCCATGCAGTTTTATTTTGGGCCCAATAACTGGCAGGATCTGAAAAAACTCGATCTCGAGCTGGAGCATGTGATACCCATTGGGGCAGGAATATTCGGATTTATCTCTTTACCCATAAACAAATTTTTCTTCATCCCCCTTTTTAATTTTTTCAATAACTATTTTACAAACTACGGACTGATCATCTTGCTGATGACGATACTGCTTCGCATCATCCTGTTTCCGCTCACTTACCGCTCATTTATATCCGCAGCTAAGATGAGGGTTTTAAAACCTGAGATAGATGAGCTGAAGGCAAAGTATGCAGATGATCAGACAAAGTTCGGGGCTGAGCAGATGAAGCTTTTCAGGCAGGCTGGAGTAAGTCCGCTCGGGGGCTGCCTGCCGCTCTTATTGCAACTGCCGATTCTCGCCGCTATGTACACTTTCTTTCCCCAATCCATTGAGCTGCGGCAGCAATCATTTTTATGGGCAAGAGATCTTTCAACCTATGATTCCATTTATAATTTTGCCACTACTATCCCATTTTATGGCAATCATGTGAGTCTCTGGACTATTATAATGACGGTTACATCCATTGGCTTTGCAGTTTACAATAACCAGTTGAGCGGGGTGCAGGGGCAGATGAAATGGATGGCCTACATCATGCCTGTAATGCTGCTCGGTATTTTCAATTCCATGCCTGCAGCGCTTACTTACTATTATTCTCTTACTAACGTCATCTCTTTTATTCAGCAATGGTTCATCAAGAATTTTGTTATTGATGAGCAGGCGATTCACCGGCAGATACAGGAGAATAAGAAGAAACCAAAGAAACCTTCTACCTGGGCAAAGCGGCTGGAGGATTTACAGCGTGCGCAGCAACAAAAGGCGAAGCAAAAAAAGTAATATGTTTTGAAACCCAGATTGATTAAACAATCTGTCCTTCCATTGTAACTTTGATCATAAATGTGACTTCATTATTCCCAAATGAATATTTTGGCAAGATTTTCCTGCCTAAATTTGTATCTCAACATAAATTGTAACCAAACCAAATCTTCAATATGAAAAAATTTACATTTTGGCAAGATTTTGCGTGCTACTTTTGACATCCATATATTAAATTTCCAAAACCAAACAAAAATCAACATTATGAAAAGATTTACACTATTAATTTTAACAACCATGATGAGCGCAACCCTATTTGCGCAATCATCAGTAAATTCAGACGTGAAGCTGTTACCTTCAAATCCAACGGCACTTATAAGATTTACAGCGAAGCCTGACCCTTCTATCGGTGAATTTAAAATGCCTAAAGCATCAGTTCCCGGCATAAACCAACCATCAGGAAGCTCTGCAACTCTTAAGACCAGTGGTTTAAGAGAATCGGAAGCAATTATTGGCAATACTATTTACGATCTTCAAACAAACCGTGCCATCGGCAACCGGTTTCTTCGAAACAGTGATGGGACCATGAGCGCTATCTGGACTACATTGTGTGAAGGCGGAAATAGCGGTACGGACAGAGGCACCGGCTACAACTATTACGACGGCACAGCATGGCTTCCTGCTGACTGTCACAAAATAGAACCCCTAAACCGGGCGGGTTTCCCCAACATTGCTATTACCGCTACCGGTAAAGAAGTGGTATTAGCCCATTCTTCCACGAATGGTGG
This sequence comes from Chitinophagales bacterium, assembly GCA_039920305.1. Classification (GTDB taxonomy): domain Bacteria; phylum Bacteroidota; class Bacteroidia; order Chitinophagales; family UBA10324; genus DASRAJ01. The sequence goes on along the minus strand of JBDSEA010000175.1, from coordinate 7,853 downwards.
TATGCTTTTAACTTCACGCCCCACAAAGGGTACCGGTGCCTGGACTGAAGATCCAACCATTCTCGGGAATTTCCCGGATGATACATGGTCACATTTGGTTGCCGGGGGTGCTGATGGTAATTCATTACATGCCATCTGGAATGCATCTGGTGTTAGTTCTAATGAATATTGCGGACAGCTTAGCCCTGTGGTTTATTCAAGGTCACTTGACCAGGGTGTTACATGGCCTATTCTTCGCCAGTGTCTTGCACTTATTGATACACCATTTTATTTAGGATTTAGCGCAGAAGATTATTCGATTGATAGCCATGGAGATAGTGTTGCTATCCTGGTGGGCGACTGGACTACAGATCTTGTGCTCCTAAAATCTGCCGATAACGGAGATACATGGACCAAGCAAATTATTTTGGAATTTTACCAGCCGCTGTATGATGAGCTTACGATGACCATTGATACAGATGCGGATGGTACTGCAGATATTATTCCTGTGCCGGATGGCGACGGGAGAGTGTATTTTGACAATACCGGAATGATTCACGTGGTATTTTCTGAGGTATTTATTTCTGATCTGGATGATGCAGGCGGTGTGGGCTACTACCCTGATGCAGATGGTGGTATCTGGTATTGGAATGAATCAATGGGCTCCGGTGCTCCAATTTTGATTGCAGCCGCGGAAGATTTAAATGGTGATGGCATCCTGAATTATCCTGTTGGCAGTGCAGCGGGAGACTATTATGGTTCGGGTACCTATGGCGGAGGATTATCAATTCAACCAACAATGGGCTTTGATGCAAGCAATAATATGTTTGTCAGCTATGCAACTTATGATGAAACCGCAGATACCCTTTTAGGTGCCGGTCATCGTCATGTATATGTTATTGGCTCCTATGACGGCGGTGTTTCATGGTCTGCACCGTTTGATATTGTCCCCACTATTGCTGAAGGTGGCGATGGTGAATTCCAGGAGGCAGTATTTGCGTGCATGGCAAAAAGGGTGGATGGTGATATTCACATCATTTACCAGCGTGACCAGGGTCCCGGTCACAGTCTTTCCAATCTTCCTACTGAGGTAGAATGGAATACAGCTCCCAGTGATATTGTTTATGTTGCTGTTACGCAGGGTGATTTAACTTCTACAGGAATTATTTCTTCTGTTTCGTTTTCAGTTTCTCAAAATCTTCCAAACCCTGTAAATGGACAAACCATTTTCAATGTTACATTACCCAAAGCTTCACAAGTTGGAGTAAGGTTGATTGATGTGGTAGGGCAGGATGTATTCGCCTTAAAGACGTCAAATTACTCATCAGGTCAGCATGCAATTAATTTGGATTGCAGCAAGCTTACTGCCGGTGTATATTTTTATGAAGTTACCGTGGGTAATGAGAAGGTTACCAAAAAGATGATTGTGGAGTAACCGTTTGAGAATTAATTTTATTAAAACCTCCGGGCATTTTGTCCGGAGGTTTTTTTTGAGATTTAATTTATCTCATGAATACATTATTCCCCGGCAATAACAGATAGATTTAAAATCTGCTTTCCTGTTTGAGTAACCAGGGTTACATTCAGCAAACCTCTGCAGGATAAAATATTTATCGCATGATTCGATTGATCAGCACACGAAAAGCTCTTCTCTTCATAAACTAATCTTCCCATCAGGTCATGTATCTGAAGCAGGGCATCATTCAAAGCCAATGGCATGTGAAGGTTCAGTTGAGAATGAAAAGGGTTTGGAAATACGCTAATTTCTTCACCGCTTAAGCTCACTTCTACAAGACCTGTGGTATTACTGAAGCAGGTATAGGTGAGCGGATTTTTTTCAATCGGCGCTCCGGGAATGAGCGCCTGACCTGATAAACCCGGATAATCCGCCTCATAATAAACACACCTGAAAGCTGCATTCATTCCGGGAAAATTTCCCTGTGTGATGATGCCGCTGGCACTTACCGGGTTAACATACTTCCACAAGTCGTTACCGCTCATATCAACCTCGAAAAATGTTCCGCTCATTCCCTCACATACAATTGTACTGCCATTAGCTGTTCGTTGTGCGCCTGAAATAACCTGGGAGTAGAATGATTCAGGAGGGCTGGCGGTATATATCCAGCTCTGGGTGGCAGGATCATATGGCCCGGCAGCATCGAGCGGATAGACGTAATTCACCATTTCAGGTGGAGTAAAAGTTTCTGCAGTAGAAAAGTTGCCACCGGGGCGGTTGAGTCCGTTATTGTAAACCATGATGTCCCCTGCCCCGGGAAAACCGGCAGGGATCCAGCGTGCATTATGCTGGCCATAAAATTTTTGATCAGAAACTGAACCCCTGCCGTAATTCTGCGGATTACCCCAGCGATACAAGAGATCGCCTCCCTTCCCTGACTGTCCGCCGGTATGTAATGCCGCTTCCTCCAAGGTGGTACTGTGATCAATAATCCAGACCTCATTCAGATTGTGGCAGCTTACAATCAACTGATCCGTTGCAGCATTGTAATCAAGTCCATTACAGTGAAGCCAGTCCACAACTCCCATCATGGAAGAATTAAGGTTGAAGTTGATGAGCTCCGGATGATCGTAAATCGGCCCATAATTGAGCTTGGTGTTATCAAATTCCTGAACCAGGTGATTCCATGCCCGCCATTGCCAAACAATAATTCCGGAATCAATTCCGGCCGGCTGAATCTCAACCAGTTTCTCTGACCAGATATGAGTACCAAGGGATGCCGGGTTTCGTCCGTTATCAATCGCATCGGCTGCAGTATGATCTTCCCACACAATGGCAATCACATTCCCGTTGGGTAATTGAATGGCATCATGATGCTGACATTGTGCTGCGTCAGAAATCCCGTAGTTCCAGATCATATTTCCATCCCAGTCAAACTTTTCTATCCCGCCACCCGTGCCGCCGGCATTGAATAAGTTATTATCCATATCGGCAGTGTGAAGCAGGCTGCCGTTTTCAAGGAGGTACACGGATTCTCCGGGAGAATGAGTACTTGCCCAGGTATGAATTCGCTTTCCGCACTTATCAACCAGGTAGGTCGTATCACTGTTGAGTGGCGCGAATAATATATATCCATCTGCATTTCCGGGGTTGCTGTAAAACCATCCTACTGTTTGTGAACCGGCAGTGTTAGCAATGGATATAAATAACAAGAAGAATAATTGTTTGTTCATGAGAGTGAAATTATTGAAAAGTAGCTGATAACCGAATACCATTAGCTTTCAAAAAAATTAAAACCGGAATGTTCATTTTGACATTTCATTATTACAAACATATTGAAGTGAGTTTCGGCAAGACTCAGGGGAATCAGATATTCAAACCACCTGCTTTTTCTCAACACTAAAGATTGAAACCATCTCTGTTTTTCCTTTTAACTCTTCGGTTGCCATAAAGGAAACTTTGAATTCCGGAGAGAATGGGAGCAGGTTTTTCAAATATTCAGAGATTAAGAGCTTCTTTTCATGAAAATTACAGCGGCTCTGTATTCGCGCTCCGGTATTCAGCACATCACCATGGTAGGCAATCTCTTTTTTTATTTCGCCCACTTCAGCTACCATCACCTCACCGCCATTCATTCCGGCTTTAAATTCAGGAACAAATCCATACTTAGCGCTGTAGTATCCCGAGCGCGACCTGAGTGCATGATCAAAAGCGAAAAATGCATGAAGGCAATTGCAATCCTGCAGTCCGCTCTTCATTTTCCATGTAAGCAGTGCCTCATCACCCACATATTGATAGATTTCGGCGCGGTATTTTTCTACGATAGTCGCAAGGTCATAAAAGCAATCCTGTATCATTTCACTATAAAGTACGTGACCTATCTTTTCGGCAAAGGTGGTTGATGAATGAAGGTCGAGAAACATGAATATGCGGCTTTCCTGCTGTGGCTTGAAATATTTTCCAAGCACCATTTTTCCTAAAATTCCCGGCCCGAATTTCTGGTTCACCTGCTTGATGAAGCTGATGAGAAATGAAATCACCAGTGCATAAATCAGAATGGCGATCAGAAACTTCTGGGTATAAAAAAGATACAGATCATACAAGGCGGTTCTTAAAGAATAATGATCCACAAAGATTCCCGTTACCAGGTGAATCAGGCTGAGAATAACAATGATGGTGACAATGTAAATCATTCCTTTCAAAATCACAAGGGAGCCAAATGATCTTTTCATTATAACTCTTCGCTTAAGTGAAAGATCTACTATCCCGAGTATGATACCTATTAATATTCCCGCAACGGTTCCCTGAAAAAAAGAGAGTGAGTAGCGGATGGGGATGATGACTTTGATATGATCATACTCTGCCATGCCCATCAGCCGTACTGTGAGAAATAAATATGCGGCAAGCACCCACGCGATTATTTGAAATAAAATTGTCCGGCGTATTATACGGCTGCGCATTAAACGAAGATAAAAACTCTGCGGGAGGATTGTGACTGCGGTTTAAGCTTACTATCCACAGCAATTTATGAGAAGCTGTTTGTAAATCAATAGAAACTTGAAATTTAATGTTTCGACAGGCTCAACATGACTCGCGCAGAGGTCGCCTGTAAAATAATTCCGGATTGAATTCCAGATAGCTTTTGAATTACGATCAATACAAAATATTGATTAAATTGAAATCATGAGCAATGACGATAATACAATCAGTTATTTCAAGGGACGTGGATCGCAGGTAAAGCCGCACAATAAATTCAGGCAGCATGAGTATGTGCAGGAGCATACCGAGGCGCTGGATGAAGAGCTATTTTCAGATCCGAAGACTCAAATATTTTTCGAGCATCCCAAAAAGATCATTAATAAAGTAGATAGCCCTGATCTGCATCTCGAAGCATCCATGAATCCATACCAGGGTTGCGAGCACGGGTGCATCTATTGCTATGCGAGAAATACACATGCCTACTGGGGATTTAACGCTGGCCTTGACTTCGAGAGTAAAATAATTGTGAAAGAGAATGCAGCGGAGCTGCTTGCAGCGGAGCTATCCAAACCAAACTATAAGGTGAAGGTGATCATGCTTTCCGGCAATACGGATTGCTATCAGCCGCTGGAAAGAAAATTCGGGATCACCCGCAAGATGCTGGAGGTTCTTCTTAAATTCAAACATCCGGTCGGTATCATCACCAAGAATGCACTCATTACCCGCGACCTTGACCTTCTGAAGGAAATGGCAGAAAAAAATCTTGTAGTGGTCACCTTATCCATTACCTCTCTAAAAGAAAAGCTGCGCCGGCTCATGGAACCCCGGACGGCATCATGCATGAAGCGCCTTGGAACGGTAAATATTTTATCTGCTAATGGCATACCTGTGAACGTCAATGTCGCGCCCATCATTCCTTCCATCAACAGCGATGAAGTTCCGGCTATAATCAAGGCTGCTGCTGAGGCTGGGGCTAGTGATGTGCATTATACAATGGTAAGGCTCAACGGGGATGTCGGGATCATCTTTGAAGACTGGTTAAAGAAAAATTTCCCTGATAGGGCGGATAAAGTTTTGAATCAAATAAAATCTGCGCATGGCGGCTCACTGAATGACAGCAACTGGGGAAGGAGAATGAGCGGGGATGGAAATATTGCTGAATCAATAGGAAAGCTTTTCCGGATTTCAAAAGCAAAATATTTTGCAGGAAGAAGCATCAGTGAGTTAAACAGTGAATTGTTTTCAATTCCGGGGAAGGCGAATCAGGGGTCGCTTTTTTAGCATCATTAAACGGTGGAATTAGTAAGGATTAAACCGTATATCTCATGGTAAACTTTTTGTAATTTGTGCGGCTAAACCATTCTCATGAATCTAAAAAGAATTTTCGGAGCCATTCTAACGGTGCTTGGCATTTGCGGATTGATTTACGCTGCAATTATTTTTACACAAGGCAACGCTGGCTCGGAATATAAATACCTGATCATCTACGGAATACTTGGTGCAATTTTTTTCTTTTCAGGCATCGGATTGATACGCAATACCAAGGACGAGGCAAATCCATGAACTCAGCAAATGTGTCTTCCATTGATCACTTTTCGCTCAGGCTGGAGAAGAACGACTTCATTATCGCTGCCTGTGATACCCAGTACAAGGCACTCGGAAAAGAAATTTGCTATTTGCTCTGGTGGAAAATTTACCACTGCGATCACTTGCCTGTTTAGCAGCATAGCCTTTGAATAGAATTTCGTGATTTGTGCCGAAGATTTTTTTATTCCGAATTCACCGAAGTCAATGGTGAGCTTGTAAGCAGGGTGCCTTGCTTCGGCGAAGTCATCAATAGAAATGATAGTTCCGCGCATTTCTATTTTTTCAAAATCATTCCATGAAATCATATTAAAATATGAACGTGAAATAAAGAATAACACAAACAAAGATAATTACGCAAGTGATCAATTGTCCTTGCCTGAAATAGGTTGACTTTTTTCAAGCTCTTTTTTGTTTAATTTTTTTCTTCACAAACTTATTGTTGTTACTGTTACGATGTGGGAAAGTGGAAAAAACTTCCTTTGAAAATAGACGAGTGTTTTTTCCACTTTTCCACATCGACTTTTTAAAATTCTTCCTCCGCTTTTTTTCCTCTGCGCTCTCTACAAATCCCTGATGAATTTTTAATGTCGGTCGTTGCCTGGGGCTTAACTGCTGAATTGAACTTTTGAATGCTTCAGGTTTCATCATGTTCAGGCTGCTGTGCGGTCGCTCGCTGTTGTACAGGCGAATAGTTTTTCGGACCGCTGCGTAAAGCTTCCTCGTGGTGAGTTCATGGCACTCAAGGTATTCTTGTTTCAGGATGCCTTGCAGCCGCTCGACGTAAGCATTTTCCTGCGGCAATTTGCCCATGCTGATTTTCAATGCATGTTCCCGGATCAGTTGTTTGTGAGAGTGGCTGATGTATTGTGTGCCACGATCGGAGTGAAAGATGCAGCCGCTTACATCGGTCCCTTTGCGCACTTGCAATGCTTTGCGCAAAGCAAGGGTGAGTTGTTCGGCGTCCAGATTTTTTGAAAGATGCAGCGCCAGCAGTTCGCGCGTGTAAACATCTTCGATAGTGACGCCATAGTAATGTTGTTGATCTACGTTGAGATAAAAGATATCGGACTGCCACACCTGGTTGATGCCGTTCAACTTCATGCCTTCAATTAAATTCGGATAGATCTCCACGCGCTGACTCCAGGTAGTTCGCATCACGCTACGTTTGGGTTTTAGTTTGAACCCATTGGCAAAACCAATTTGCTCGAACAAATCTCTTCCTACCGGCAGCGGCTTTTGCACGGCATAGTACATTCTGCGACAGCTCATGCGCCGATGATGTTTGCGGATTTGTTGCATCTGGTGTATCACTTCTTGTGTTGTTTCATTCACCTGTTGTTGTCGTCTCCGGTATTTGTGCATCGCTTGCCTGCTGATGCCCGCTACTAAATACATCTCTTTCATTTTGTAGGGGTGCTGGATTCCTTTGTTCGCCCGGTACCACTCGAGCGACGGCTTAATAAAGTTTTTTTTAGATCGGTGTGGTAATGCTCGTCGGCTAACTCTATCACCTTGTTGAGCAGCTCGATCTCCAGTTGCTTTCGACCCACCACGGCTTCCAAATCTTTGATGCGCGCCTCCAGCTCTTTGCTCCGGTATGATTCACTTTTGTTTTCCACGATCAGCACTTGATTCTTTTGCAAATATCTGCTGTAATGATATAGCCAATTGTAAATCGTTTGTTGATTCGCTTGCAATTCCCTTGCAGCCTGTTTCACAGTACACCGACCCGATTCAATGTCTTTCACCGTTTGTTTGCGAATGTTTTCACTGAAGATTCTGCGCTGTCGCAGCGCTAACTTTTTCTCTGATTTGCTTCTCATGAGTTGACCTATTTTTGGTCAACCTATTT
>JBDSEA010000174.1:0-2951 GCA_039920305.1 Chitinophagales bacterium | reverse complement strand
ACTGTTGATGGTTCAGGTTTTTCAATGGAAACCATGAAGGGGCATGTTGATGTAATTGTCAGTCAGGCGATGTTCAGAGGCTATGATTACCACGACATAAAAGTTAAGGGAGATTTTACCGGTAATGAATTCGATGGAATGGCATCAATCAATGATTCCAATGTTGAGCTCACCTTTGCAGGGCTTTTAAATTTTGACGAGCAGAATCCATACTACAAAGCCACGCTTGATGTTCATGGAATGGATCTGCAGGCCCTTCATTTTACTCCGGATGATCTGAGAGTAAAAGGATTGCTTGCTGTGGATATGAAAGGTAAGGATCTGAATAGGCTGAATGGAAATATAAAGCTGAGCAATACTGCGATCACAAAGAATGATACGGTCTATCCGCTCGATTCCATGCTCATGGTTGCTATTGCTGATTCCGCGTCCGGCAGCATAGAAATACGGTCTCCTTTTTTAACTGCATCTCTAAAAGGTAAATTCGGGTTGATGGATATCCCTGTTGCGCTGAATCATTACCTCGGGCGCTATTTTGAAATATCCGATTCAGGCGCTGAAAAAAATATTTCCCCGCAGGATTTTACGTTCGAGGCGGAACTGCACAATACAAAGCTTTACCAGTTGATTGTTCCGGACTTAAAGCAATTTTCGGGAGGAAAAATTTCCGGCGATTTCAAAAGCGCATCGGATCAGCTAACGATAAATGCAAGCATTTCGCAGGTGGAGTACAGTAATATCCTTGCGGATAGTATCAAATTTCACGTTCAGTCAGATGCATCAGCGCTGCACTATAATCTTTCAGTAGAAATGGTTTCTGCGAATGGATATAAAATACTGAATCCATCTTTAGCAGGAAGTGCAGCTAATAATATTCTTACAGCCAATTTCAAATCAACCGATTCCTCAGGAAAGATCAAATATCTTTTTGCGGGAAATCTTAAGAAGCAGGACTCGGATTTCAGGTTCAGCTTTATTCAGGACAGCCTGATTCTCAATTACCGGAACTGGAATGTTTCGCCTGACAATTATCTTGTGCTGGGGAGTAAGGTGCTTTTAGCGAATGATATTTTGCTCAGCAACGGAAACCAATCTTTAAAGATCAGCAGCACCGGGCAGGCTGATGATGCACCCCTTGAAATTTCTCTTATAAACTTTGACCTCAGCAATTTTGCACACCTCGTGGAATCAAGGCAAATGGTTGCCGGCGGCCTGATCAATGGTAAAATAGTTTTGAAAAATCTTCATACTGCACCGGGATTTACAGCCGATCTTTCAGTTGATAATTTCAGCTTTATGGAAGATACTATCGGGAATATTAAAATACTTTCCGACAACGAAACAGCTGATCGTTATCATGCGCAGGTTAAGATCACCGGAAAAGGAAATGATGTTTCAGTGAATGGATTTTATGATGCAAAGCAAGCGTCACAAGCCTTAAACTTCGATATGACATTTGCGCCTGTGGAGCTCTCAACAATAGAAGCTTTTACATTCGGACAGCTTTCACGCATGAAGGGAACCATGACAGGTGAGCTGAAAATTTCAGGAAGCACAGCCCAGCCAAACATTAATGGTAAATTGAAATTCAGTGATGCCGCATTTACCCCATCGTATCTCCATACGCGCTATGAATTGAAGAATGAGGAGCTTGCCATTACAGATTCAAAAGTGATTTTCAGCAATTTTACCCTGAGCGATTCACTGGGCGCCACGGCAACCATTAATGGCTACATAGAACCTGATCCGAAGCACCTTGCAAACTTTGACCTCGTGGTGGAATCAAAAAATTTCCTTGTGCTCAATGCACCTCAAAATGATACTGCCCAGTTTTATGGTAAGGTGATTCTGGACAGCTACACGAAGATTTCCGGAAACAAAGATTTTCCCAAAGTAAATGCGAGGGTAAAACTCAATGATGGCTCCGCTCTTACTGTTTCAAAACCCAAGGAGCAGATAAAGAATGTTGAGAGTGATGGGATCGTCATTTTCCTGAGCAGGAGCGATTCCCTTAATTATATCATGACGCGCATCAAAAGCGATACTTCGCAAAAGATCAAATCAGATTTCACGGGAATGGAAGTGAATGCAAGCATCCAGGTAAGTAAAAATTCTACACTAACCGTTGTGGTTGACCCTGCTGCCGGCGATTCATTACAGGTCAAGGGTGATGCCGCCCTGAACTTTTCCATTGATCCAAGCGGAAAAACAAGCTTAACAGGGCGGTATGAGATTTCTGAAGGTATTTATCAGCTTACCTTCTACAATTTTGTAAAAAGAAAATTCACACTCCAACCGGGTGGTTACATCAACTGGAATGGCGACCCGTTGTCAGGAGATCTGAATATTACTGCCATATATGAGGTCCGCACCTCACCAATCGATCTTGTTGCCGATCAGATCTCAGGATTAAGTGATCAGGAAAAAAACGCCTACCAGGAGCAATTGCCTTTCAGGCTTTACATGAACATGAATGGCGAGCTGCTGAAGCCTGTCATCACCTTTTCACTCGATATGCCGCCATCCGATCGCGGTGCCCTCGGCGGCAGTGTGTATGCAAAGCTGAATGAGCTCAATAACGATGAAGCTGAATTGAACAAGCAGGTGTTCGGGTTGCTGCTGCTGAACCGCTTTGTTGCGCAGGATCCGCTTCAGTCGTCGCAAAATAATGATGTGGCTAATGTGGCCCGAAACAGTGTGAGCATGCTGCTCTCACAGCAGCTTAACCGGTTCGCATCGAATTATATCAAGGGTGTTCAGATAAATGTGAATCTCAATTCTTATGAGGATTATACCAGCGGAACACCTCAGGGAAGAACGCAGCTGGAGCTTGGCGTATCAAAGCAGTTTTTAAATAACCGCTTAAATGTGCAGGTAGGCGGCAACCTTGATCTTGAAGGTGAAAGGGCGAGGCAGAATTCAGTGAGCAACATTGCCGGTGATGTTTCTGC
>JBDSEA010000173.1:0-21412 GCA_039920305.1 Chitinophagales bacterium | reverse complement strand
CAACATCTGGACGCAGAAAGCAGATTTCGGAGGAACTGCCAGCGCATTGGGTGTTGGTTTTAACGTCGGCAGCAAAGGGTATTTGGCAACGGGAGTCACATTTAACGGCTATACGAGAGATTTCTGGGAATACGATCCGGACGCCAACATCTGGACGCAGAAAGCAGATTTCGATGGAACTACCCGCAGCGGTGCCGTTGGATTCAGCATCGGCAATAAAGGATATGTGGGAACGGGAGTAGGCAACACCGGAACCTACTTTAAAGATTTTTGGGAATACGATCCGGATGCTGACACCTGGACGCAGAAAGCGGATTTTGCCGGCACTTCCAGAGGGGGTGCTGTTGGTTTAAGCATCGGCAGCAAAGGTTATCTTGGAACGGGAATTTACATTGATAGTGCTAATCATTACTACAATGATTTCTGGGAATACAATCCGGCCGCAAACACCTGGACACAGAAATCGGATTTCGGGGGAACTGCCCGCTACGGTGCTGTTGGTTTCAGCATTGGAAGCAAAGGATATCTGGGAACAGGATTTAATAATAGTAACTTCAAGAAAGATTTCTGGGAATACGATCCGGATGCAAACACATGGATGCAGAAAGCGAATTTCGGGGGAACTGCTCGCGAGAGTGCTGCCTGTTTAGCATCGGCAGCAAAGGATATGTGGGAATGGGAAATGACGCCTTTGGATTCCAGAAAGATTTCTGGGAATATAATCCGGATGCTGACACATGGACCCCAAAAGCGAATTTCGGTGGAACTGACCGCCTTTTTGCCGTAGGTTTCAGCATCGGGGGCAAAGGATATCTGGGAACGGGACTTGATTACTATGAGGGCTACAAAAAAGATTTCTGGGAATACGATCCGGATATTAACAGTTGGACACAGAAGGCTGATTTCGGAGGAATTGCCCGTTACTCAGCCGTTGGTTTTAGCATCAGCAACAAAGGATATCTCGGAACGGGATTTTCTGGAACATTGATTTCAACTTTTGGGCCTTCAAAAGATTTCTGGGAATATACCCCTGACTTCGGCGTGGAAACCTCTTTTATCAATAATGGTGAATCTGCTCTGTCTGTTTTTCCAAATCCCTCCAATGGGGCATTCATCAATTATTTAAAATTGAACGTTGAATTGAATGCTGAGGTAACATTGGAAGTATTGAATATGCTTGGGGAAAAAGTATATTCACAACAAGTTCAATTAGTGAAAGGAGTGTTGCAAAAAGAAATTCAACTGGATGAAGCAAATATAGACGGAATGTACCTGGTCAAAGTGATCATTAACGATCAACTCTTCACAGCACAAATCAATATGCAGAATTAAACACCAAATTTTCAATCCACCTCTTAAAGTTTTAGTAATGAAAAAAAATTTCACAACTTGTAACGCAATTGCAACAATCGTATTCATAGCACAAGCACAAAATATCTGAACTCAGAAAGCTGATTTTGGGGGGACCAGCTCGTTATAGTACTACCGTGCTCAATGCTCATTGGGGTAAAAATTTGCATCATTTCCCTTCATTATCCGAAAGTTAATTACTTCAGTATTTTACTGAAATAGCTTACAGCTTAGCATTCCACTGAATATTGAAGAAATTGAGTGAATTTATAGTGGTCCCTGTGGCCCACAATTTATAAAATTCATTGTTGAACCTTTATTTGGAGTGGCTAAAAATGAAAAACTTTCCGGAGAGAGTTTTTCATTCAGCGTTTAAATATTTATTTACTACCCATCCACCTTCTCTTCCTTTTCAGCTTTCTTGACTACCGTCTTTAACTTTTCAATATCAGCCGGATCAATATCCACTACAATGGTATCACCGGTTTTGATCTCCGAATTCAATAATTCTTCTGCCAGCGGATCTTCAAGATATTTTTGAATAGCCCGTTGCAGTGGCCGTGCACCAAACTTGGAATCATAACCTCTTTCAGCAATAAATGCTTTTGCAGCATCGGTGAGCTCAAGATTATAACCCAGTACAGTCACACGCTTGAGCACATCACGAAGCATGAGATCAATGATCTTATAAATATGCTCCTTGCTGAGTGAATTAAATATTACAACATCATCAATACGGTTAAGAAACTCCGGTGAAAACGTTTTCTTCAAAGCATTTTCTATCACTGACTTTGAATGAGAATCTTCCTGATCCTGCCGTGTTGCAGTAGCAAATCCAATTCCTTGTCCGAAGTCTTTCAGTTGCCGCGCACCGATATTCGAGGTCATGATGATGAGCGAATTTTTGAAATCTACTTTTCTCCCTAACCCATCAGTGAGCAATCCATCATCAAGTACCTGCAATAAAATATTATAAACATCCGGATGGGCTTTCTCAATTTCATCAAGCAGGATTACGCTGTACGGCTTGCGGCGAACCTTCTCAGTAAGCTGGCCTCCTTCTTCATAGCCAACATAACCCGGAGGAGCGCCGATCAGTCTCGATACTGAAAACTTCTCCATGTACTCACTCATGTCAATCCTGACAAGGGCATCTTCAGTATCGAACAAATAGCGGGCAAGAACTTTAGCTAATTCAGTTTTTCCAACACCTGTGGGCCCCATAAAAATGAATGAGCCAATTGGCTTTCGCGGATCCTTCAGGCCGGCGCGGTTTCGCTGAATGGCTTTCGTGATTTTCCTGATTGCTTCTTCCTGACCCACCACACTGCCACTCAGCTCTTCTGCCATGTTCAGCAGCTTGGAGCTTTCACTTTGTGCCACCCGCTTTACCGGAATACCGGTCATCATTGCTACCACTTCCGCAATATCATCTTCTGTTACGGGGTACCGCTTAACCTTTGTATCTTCTTCCCATTCATTCTTTGCACGCTCCAGTTCTTCAATCAATTTTTTCTCATTGTCACGCAACTTAGCCGCTTCTTCATACCTCTGGCTTTTTACCACCCGGTTTTTTTCGGTTTTCACATCCTCGATCTTTTTTTCCAGCTCGAGAATACTTTGTGGCACGTGAATATTTTTCAGATGAACTTTTGCGCCTACTTCATCAAGCACATCAATGGCTTTATCGGGCAGGAGCCTGTCAGTAATATACCGGGTACTCAGTTTGACACACGCATCAATAGCTCCTTCCACATAATTCACATTGTGAAAATCCTCGTACTTGCTTTTTATATTGTTGAGAATGATGATCGTTTCTTCCGGTGATGGGGGATCAATAATCACCTTTTGAAAACGCCGGTCGAGAGCACCATCCTTTTCAATGTATTGCCTGTATTCATCGAGTGTAGAAGCTCCGATGCATTGCAGCTCCCCGCGCGCAAGAGCAGGTTTAAAGATATTGGATGCATCAAGGGAGCCTGTCGCTCCGCCGGCGCCGACAATAGTATGAATTTCATCAATGAATAGAATCACATCACGGTTTTTTTCCAGCTCATTCATGATTGCTTTCATCCTCTCTTCAAACTGACCGCGGTACTTTGTTCCGGCAACCAATGCTGCCAGGTCGAGCATCACAATCCTTTTATCAAACAGCACGCGGGAAACTTTACGCTGATGAATTCTTAATGCAAGCCCTTCCACAATGGCAGTTTTTCCTACCCCCGGCTCGCCTATCAGAATAGGATTATTCTTTTTCCGGCGGCTCAAAATCTGCGAAACACGCTCAATTTCAATTTCTCTTCCTACTATAGGATCGAGCACACCATCTTCAGCCTGCCTGGTAATATCTCTTCCGAAATTATCCAGAACAGGAGTGCGTGATTTGGTTGCAGGCGTTTTGCGCGTGCTGGTGCTTTTGGCTTTTTCTTCTTCAAAACCTTCTTCATCTTCATGTTGCTCATGCGGAATTTCACTCCTGGTATCATTCAGCATGAATTCGAGCTCAGCCTTGAATGAGTCATAATCAATTTCAAACCGGCTAAGAATTTCTGTAACAACAGCATCCTTGTTTTTTAAGATTGAAAGAAGCAGATGCTCGGTCCCGATCGTATCGCTTTTCTGAACCTTGGCTTCAAGAATGGTAATCTTAAGAGCTTTTTCAGCTTGTTTTGTCAGCGGTAAATTGTTTACGTTCACATTGTGATGATGCATTGCCTTATCACGGATAGAATCTTCGATCGCTTTACGAAGCAGTACCACATCAACATCCATTGACTTTAAAACCTTGATTGCAAGACCGTCCCCATCGCGGATGAGACCCAGTATTAAATGCTCAGTACCAATGAAATCGTGCCCAAGCCGTAAGGCTTCTTCCCTGCTGTAAGAGATCACTTCTTTGACCTTCGGAGAAAATTTTGCTTCCATAGTTTTTGTTTGAACAAAGTACTCGCCAGAGTTTTTTATCAATCAATCTGTCATGCAAATTAAGGCGAGATGAAATTATCTACAAATTCCTGCCATAATTAGTTTTGTTTTCAACATAAACGAATAAAGATGTCAGACATTATTGACAACTATGCATTTTTGATTCCAATACTTCCTGTTGACGGAGGCGTACCTTTTTTGATTTACTTTGCTCCGATAAAAACATGATGTCATGAAGTTCGCAATTGACAAGCAGGAAAAATTTTGTGTGTTTTCCCTTCAGGAGGATAAGCTCAATTCGCAAACGGGTCCTTTATTGAAATCGGAAATGATCATATTAAATGCAGAAGGGTTTCGAAATATCATTTTTGATTTAAGCAGTGTAAAATTTGTTGATTCTTCAGGTTTAAGCGCCATCCTGATCTCTGACCGGCTTTGCAAAAATACGCATGGAACTTTTGTGCTTTCCGGAATGAATGCCCAGATCGTGCGGCTACTTAAAATATCTCAGTTAGATTCCGTTTTAAATATTGTAAAAACCCTGCAGGAAGCAAAGGATTTTGTTTTAATGGAAGAAATCGAAAGGGATTTCAATGATCCGTCTGAAGCATGACATTTGAGGTTACCATTTTGGGAAGTAATTCGGCGATCCCATCCCACGGGAGGCATCCTACTGCACAAGTAGTAAATCACAATGAAAATTTTTTTCTTCTTGATTGCGGTGAGGGAACACAAATGCAACTAAGCCAGTATAAGATCAAGCGCAGCAAAATCAATCATATTTTTATTTCACACCTGCACGGCGATCACTATTATGGCTTAATCGGCTTGCTTACTTCTTATCATTTGCTGCAGCGAAGTGAGCCACTCAACATTTTTGCACCAAAAGGGCTGAAGGAAATCATCGAACTGAATTTTAAATATTCTAATACCAATCTGTTGTATGATCTTCACTTTCATGAATACCAGTATCAATCATCCGCAATAATTTATGAAAGTGAAGAAATTAAAGTAACTGGTATCGGGATGAATCATAGAATACCTACCAGTGGATTTTTATTCAGTGAAAAAAAACATCCTCGCAAAATTCTTCCTGAAAAACTTGAAGAGTTCGGAATACCTGTTTCTTCGATTGCTGATTTGAAAAACGGAATGGATATCGTAATTAATGAAAAAAAAATACCTAATTCAGAAATCACTGCTGAGCCATCCCCGATCCGGAGCTATGCCTATTGCTCTGATACATTGTATAACGAAGAAATTATCCCGGTAATTTCCGGCGTTGACCTGCTGTACCATGAGGCAACATTCATGAATGAATCAGCTGAAAGAGCGGCTCAAACCTTCCATTGCACCACCACTCAGGCCGCAACTATTGCAAAAAAAGCAGAAGTAAAAGCACTATTGATTGGCCATTTTTCTGCAAAATATATTGAACTTGAGCCAATGGTGGAAGAAGCACGGACCATTTTTCCAAATACAGAGCTGGCCATTGAGGGGCACAAGTATTCCGTGGCTTTTAACGTTCTGCAACACGTCATTTAACTGTCATTTTAATACGATTGTGAATCGGGATGATATCCTGCTTTGCAGGCAATAGGGAATAATGATGGTGGCATCCACTGTAAGTTTTTCAAGGTTACGGATAGAACAAATGCTGTCAGGAATTTTCAGTAGTGCTCCTGCATGGGCAACATCCAGCTCAATCAACCCACTCAGATTTCCGATATCACCCGGTAAGGAGTTCAGGTCATTATCAGCCAGAAATAAATACTGCAACTCCAACAAATTTCCAAGGGATGACGGGAGCTTTCTCAGGCTATTTCCATTAATTGAAAAATAACGCAGCCTTTCAAGATTACCTGTTTCATGAGGAAGTGAATCAATATAGTTATTATCAAGCTGTAACTCCGTTAATTCAGAAAGGTTACCGATAGAAGACGGAAGTGAGGTTAGCTGATTGTTTTGAAGGCGAAGTACTTTAAGGTGAGTCAATTGACCAACAGCATAATTGACTGAGTGCAGCCGGCAACTGGTTACCGAAAGCTTTTCTAACGAAGTAAGTGTGCCGATCACGGCAGGCAGCGAATCCAGGCGAGTCCGGAAAAGGATGAGTTCCCTGAGATTTGTCAGCTGTGCAATTTCAGATGGAAGCGGATGCAGTTCCTTGTACGTAATTTTTAATCTTTCAACGGATTCAGGATTATTCAGCGCATGATCAAGTGAAGTATAGGTTTTAAGGGATGTGCATGACGTAAATAAAAGTATTGCCAGCTTCAGAATTAATTTTCCTCTGTTCATAAAATTAATAGCGAGTAAACCATGGTTTGCAATCTGTTTCGAACAGTTTAACTTTGGACGATTCTATATAGACTCAATGAAATATTTTTCCGCTGCATTTTTTGCCCTTTTTTTTCTGTCGGCTGCACAAGCGCAATATCAACAGGACGATTGGAAGTTTATTCCTCCCGGAATTCCAGTAAGCCTTTCCTCTCAATTCGCCCCTTTTAAACCGGAGAGTGAAAATATCACCTATCCGGGTTCTTCTGATCGCACCAATATTTTTCATTCGTTTATACAACCTAAACAAAGTGATCTGCGGGGGTTTACCTCAGTAGAAATCGGCAACACCTATTTTGATTTGCAAACGAATGCCTCAGTATGTCATTCACTTTTCAGAGATGAGCTATCGGGCAAGATGAATGCAGTCTGGAATTTTGCCCCAACTATTGATCCTGATTTTACTTCACGCGGCACCGGATACAACTATTTCAATGGTAATTTCTGGCAGCCAAATCCCACTTCAAGAATTGAGGATGTACGGACCGGCTGGCCGAATGTTGTGGTAACAAGTGATAATGCACATGAATATGTATTATGTCACAACCTGCAATTCGGCCTTGTCCAGATTAACAGCAGACCTGTACCCGGAGAAGGATCATGGATTGAAGAATTGGGTAACCTGCAGGCACCTAACACATTCGGGGTATGGTGGCCGAGAATTATCCGGGGTGGCTCACCGTATTTGCATGCAATAGCGCTCACACTTCCCACCCTGCAGGGTGGAATAAAATACCAGGGAATTGATGGCGCTCTTCTTTATTACCGCTCATCAGATAATGGTGCCACATGGGATAAGCAAAAAATTGTCATTGAAGGCCTTGACTCACTTTCGTATGCCCGAATCCGACCTGATAATTATGCAATTGATGCCTATCAGAATAATGTGGCGATTGTGGTGGGAGGATTTGGAAATGATCTTGCTCTTTTCTTTTCACCAAGCAGCGGCCTTACCTGGGAAAAAACTACTATCCAGAAGTTTCCCATTGCACGGTTTTATGACCAGGTATCAGATGTGAATGGAGACAGCATTCCTGATTTGGTTGAAACCAACGACGGATCACTTTCTGTATTGATTGATAAGAGCGGAACAATTCATGTATGGGCCGGGTACAACCAGATTTACAATGACGATTCCACTGACAATCAATTTAGCTTTGAGCCAACATCCAATGGAATCCTATACTGGAATTCAAACCTCGATACATTACCCATGCAATTGATTACCGGTGCTCTGGATTTGAATTATAACGGAGTACTTGATGCAACCGGTTACGGTTTTTTTAATTCAGGCTTTGCAACTCATCCTTCATCAGGTTTAGATGATCTTGGAAATTTGTATTTCACCTATTCCGCATTGTATGAAAATGGAATTGACAAGGACCAAAAAAATGTACGCCATACTTATTTAATGGGTACATCAAACAGCGGAGTAACCTGGAGTTATCCGTACGATATTGCAAATGATCCTAATTCCGAGTGTATTTACGCGTGCATTGCAAGGGAGAATGATGCTAACCTTCACCTGATTTATCAAAAGGATTTTTGTGCAGGTGTAGGTGCCACCTACAATGATCCAGATCCTTGCAACAATGGCGAGTTGAGCACCATCGTGTATATAGAGGTATCAGGAAATGAAGTATTGAATAATACTCTGGTGGATGAGGTTGCCGCTGAGAAGGATGGAATTATTTTTCCTAACCCCTCATCGGGGGAAATAGAATTAAATCTTCCAATTGATCATCCAGGTAAAGGAACCATAAATGTTTGTGACCTGAAAGGAAAAATTGTTTTTGAAACTTCTGAAATAATTTCTCCTTCTCAGAAACTCAAGCTCAGTTTTCTTCCGCAAGGATTTTACATTGCGCATATTGCTTCAGATGATTTCAACTTCACAACGAAGTTCAATATAGTAAGGTAGCCAGCTTGTACGCTTCTCAGCGGTATTTTTTCCCTCTATATTTGACCAGCGCTGCTGTATATACGCAACCAAACCATTCCCCATGAATCCTGCTTTTATCAGAATCGAAAAAGAGAATCGAGTCGCAAATATTACTTTATGCCGGAGTGAAAAAAAGAATGCCCTGAATGATGCTCTGGTTGCAGAATTAACCAAAGCATTTACCCATCTTGAAAATGATGATGATGTAAAGGTGATCGTGCTCAAAGCAGAAGGTGACGTCTTCAGTTCAGGAGCTGATCTCGATTACCTTCAGAAGCTTCAGAATTTTTCCTTTGAAGAGAACCTCGCAGATTCCAATTCGCTCAGGGAGCTTTTTATCGGGATGTACAGTAATAAAAAAATCATTATTGCGCAGGTCGAAGGTCATGCGATTGCCGGGGGTTGCGGACTTGTGACAGTTTGTGATTTTTGCTTTGCAGTGCCAGAAGCGAAGTTTGGTTATACAGAAGTAAAGATTGGTTTCATACCCGCTTTGGTGAGTGTATTTCTTGCAAGAAAAATTTCAGGTACTATGGCGCGCGAGCTGCTGCTTACCGGCAAATTGATATTCGCGGAAGAAGCTTTACACATCAATCTTATCAATGGGGTAATACCAAAAGATTCAATTGATTCTCACGTAAATCAATTTGCACAGAAGCTTTGTGAAGAGTGCTCAGCACAATCTCTTTCGGCCACCAAAGAATTGCTTTCAAAAATTCCCTCTATGGAATTGAATGCTGCGCTCACCCTTGCCGCAAATATGAATGCAACCTCGCGAGCCGGTGAAGACTGTAAAAAGGGGGTTACAGCATTCCTGGAGAAGAAAAAATTCAAATGGTAAGGGTGTCAAAACCTACCGGTGCATTCGGATTGAACGATGGATCGATAAACATCCCAGAACATTTATTGAAAAAAAGGATGCTGCTTTTGAGAATCCGCTTTTCATTTTCAGAATGATCCGGGATTATTTTCCTCCAAACTTAGCCGTCAGGCCTATCTGAAATGGTGACTTCGATGCTCCTATTTCAGCATAAGCACCGATAACATCTGTAAAGAAATAATGAGCGCCAAGAGTCAGTTCAAAACCAAAGGGAACGAGGTTTGGAATACTTCCTGTCGAGATGCTGTTAGGATCATTGTTGCTGAAGGACCAGTTGGCATTTCTGTAACCGAGGCCGAGCCCGGCATACGGATCAAACTTATCAGAACTCCCAAAGTGAAAATTGACGCGGCCAAGAATACTATAAGTAGATCTCTTGATCTTGTATTCGTAAGGCACGGTGTTAAAAACACTGTCGAAACCATCGATCTGGTACTTTACATTGGTGTTAGCCCACGCAACATTAATCCCAATGCCGATATTATCCGTCACCAGGTATTCACCTTTTACATAAACAGGTCCGATACTGGTTGCCTTGTAGCCTTCCTCAGTTTCATAGGCGTTGAATACCGCTCCAAGAAGATTCGGAAAACCATAGCCGGCGCATATTAAAACATTGCCTTCACTAATAGCTTGTGCCATCGCTTGTATGGTTGTGCAGAGCAAGAAAATTGCAATTGGGAGAAGAATTGATTTTTTCATGAGGGTTTATTTTTTTGCAAAATAGAATTCCTTTCCTACAGATGAGTACCAATATCTTAATGATTCTTACGGGTTAAAAAATGAATCAACTGCCGGATATCCGAAAGTTTCTGATTTCTGATCATTCCCCTCAGTGAGTAGAAATTTTTTAGATCGCGGTGTTCCCCATCTCAGATATTTTTTAGGAACTGTTTTGAAACCAGTGATTTTCACCTGTTCTAACAATAACTTACAGGTGCGTGAAAATATCAGAGGTCATTCTTGCTTTTGTGGACGCGTCTGCACATAGCGTTGCTGCATTCGCCTGCGGGTATGAACAACTTCTTATGTGGAATAAAAAACTTAAAAATCAGGAGCAGTAAAATATTATCACGTAAACTCTTTTAGACCAATGCCGTTGCTTTGACAGATGGCATTTGTCATTTTTAACATGAAATAAGGGTGATCCGCTGGAAGTTCACAACAACCCTTGCTTCCTTATCCTGAAAAAGAAAAAGTGATGCCCGTACAAAAATTTAGCGTGGGTAGATTCACTAAATTTTAATTCAATTCTCATAACTTGAGCTAATTGATTCCGTTTTTCTATTTACAAAATTATCTGCCCGATTGCCAATTCCGTAATTAGCTACCTTTCCCCTGCATGAACCTGATGAAAATAACCCTCATCATTTTATCCATCTTATCGTGTAAATTCGCTGCGGCACAGGCAACCAGGCAGGAGTTAAAAATCTGCAAGGCTGTTGATAACAGGATGGTTGCAGCCACAACACTTTTGAAAGTGGCTGTCAACATCAACAGCGGCACCATGAATTTCGCCGGGGTAAAGAAAGTGGGAGAACTTTTTATGACAGAATTAAATAAGCTCGGCTTTGAAACACGATGGTCTCCGGGCGATGCATTCAACAGGGCAGGTCATTTAATCGCTGTGCATAGGGGAATCGGGAAAAGAATTTTGCTCATCGGTCATCTTGATACGGTTTTCGACCGCGACAGTGAATTTCAATCATGGACCATGCTTAACGATTCCATCATGCAGGGCCCCGGCACTTCAGATATGAAGGGCGGAGATGTGATCATTATCCTCGCCATGCAGGCATTACACGATGCAGGATTACTTGATAGGATAAATATTGAGATCATCATGACCGGCGATGAGGAAAACAGCGGTAACCCAATTGAACTTTCAAAAAAAGATATTAAAGAAGCTGCAGAGCGCGCTGAGATTGCCCTTGGATTTGAGGATGGTGATGGAATGGCAAATCATGCGTTGATTTCCCGCAGAGGTTCCTCAGACTGGACTCTGACTGTAAAAGGTACCCCCGCCCATTCCTCACAGATCTTTACGAATGATGTGGGCAACGGGGCCATCTTTGAAGCAGCGCGGATCCTGAATTCATTTTATCAATCTTTAAGCATGGAAGAAAATTTAACCTTCAGCCCGGGAGTGATTGCAGGTGGCGCACAAGTATCAGTTATTGACTCCACCGGCACTATCACGGTATCCGGAAAAAATAATATCGTGGCAAGCGATGTAATCGTAAAAGGTGACCTGCGTGCAATTTCCACCGGGCAGTTAAAAAGAGCAAGACAAATAATGACTGACATTATCCGGCAAAATGGTCCGCACACATCAGCCACAATTGAATTTGGGGATGGCGGCTATCCGCCAATGACATTAACAGAGGGCAACAAAAAATTGCTTGATGATTACAGCAGGGTAAGTGTTGACCTGGGATTTGGTGTGGTAACAGCTATTCCGCCGCGCAACGCCGGCGCCGCCGACATTTCATTTGCCTGTGATGAGGTCGAAATGTCGCTGGATGGTTTGGGCATTGCAGGAGGCGGCGGACATACGGTGAATGAAACAGCAAACGTTAATTATTTATCCATTGACGCAAAGAGGGCTGCAGTTTTGATCGCGAGATTGGTAAGGTAAATTTACTTCTCAGCAGAAACTCTTCCTCACTTCTTGATAGTGCGACTGAGCGCCCTCCTCATCCTGAGATGAAGTGTTGGCTGCGGGACTGCACTAAGAAGAATACTGAGTGACGATTTTAAGACGATATGCGCAATGGAGTAGTGACGCAAGTGTGCCTTCCCCAAGACCACCTGAAAAGCAATAAAGGGCCAGGCTGAATAAGGTGTTTCATAATCTTATGGATCGCCTGGGCTTATCGCGGTGTGACAGATGCAGGAATGTAATTGTTTGCGGGAGATTTTTTTCTACCCGTCCATTTCATAATCACCGCCCCAAGCGGGGGAAGATTAATCAGGATAGAATTTTTTCTGCCGTTGGCTTCCACGGCTTCTGATTCAATCTCACCCTGTATCCGGTCGTCTGCGACCGTGCGTGAATTCAGCACTTCCCCGGCTCCATAATATTTCAATTCATCGCTGTTGAGGATTTCCTTCCATTGCCCTTTCAATGGAACACCGCAGCGGTAATTATGCCTGGGTACCGGAGTTAAGTTCATTGCAAAAAAAATCACATCATTCTTTTTTTCTCCTTTGCGGATGTAAGCAATCACGCTATTCTCAGCATCATTCGCATTGATCCATTCAAATCCTTCAGCAGAAAAAGGGCGATGATTAAGCGCAGACTCTGTTACATACAGCCGGTTCATATCGCGAAAGAAATTTTCCAGTCCATGGTGTGCAGGATTGTCCGTAAGATGCCAGTCGAGAGAACTGTCGTGCGCCCATTCATGTGTTTGCCCGAATTCATTACCCATGAATAAAAGTTTTGCCCCCGGGTGTGTGTACATGTAAGCATAAAGGCAGCGCAGGCTGGCGAATTTCTGCCATTCATCACCGGGCATTTTTTCAATAAGCGATTTTTTGAGATGCACCACCTCATCATGCGACAGAGGCAGCATAAAATTTTCGCTGAACGCGTATATAATGGAAAATGTAAGCTCGTGGTGATGGAACTTCCTGTAGATGGGATCCATAGAAAAATATTTCAGCGTGTCATTCATCCATCCCATCATCCACTTCATCCCGAAGCCAAGTCCTCCATCGTTAACCGGACCGGTTACTTTGGGATATGATGTTGATTCTTCTGCGATGGTTTGTACACCTGGGAAATCATGGTACACCTGCGTATTGAATTCCTTAATAAAAGAAATTGCTTCAAGATTTTCCCTTCCGCCAAATTCGTTGGGTATCCACTCACCCTCTTTACGGGAATAATCGAGATACAGCATTGAAGCCACAGCATCTACCCGTAATCCATCCACATGATAGCGATCGAGCCAGAAGATTGCATTGCTTAAGAGAAAGGAGCGCACTTCATTCCTTCCGAAGTTGAAAATATAGCTCTTCCAGTCAGGATGATAGCCCTGCCTGGAATCAATATGCTCATACAGTGCAGTACCATCAAACTGAATCAGCCCGAATGAGTCACTGGCAAAATGTGACGGTACCCAGTCCAGGATTACCCCGATCCCGGCCCGGTGAAGCTCATCAATGAGAAACATTAAATCCTGAGGATATCCATAGCGGGATGACGACGCAAAAAATCCGGTGATCTGATAACCCCATGAACCATAGTAGGGATGTTCCATAACAGGCAGAAACTCTACATGAGTAAAGCACAAGTCCTGTAAATGGTTCACAAGGTCTCCTGCAATCTCACGATAACCCAATAATTTTCCCGGATCATCAGGATTCCGTCTCCATGAACCCATATGCATTTCGTAAACCGACCATGGCGCTGAAAGTTTATTTTTTTCCTTCCGCTGCTCCATCCAGTTTTCATCATTCCACTCATACCATGTATCATGTACTTTAGAACTGGGATCAGACGGCTGTGTTTGATAATACCCGAAGGGGTCGCATTTTTCAACCCTGTTTCCTGATCTGCTTAGAATAGAAAACTTATAATGGTCGCCCTTGCCGGCATAAGGAATCCATCCTTCCCATATCCCGGATTGATCAACGCGGATATTCAGCGGATGGGTTCCGGTCTGCCAGCCATTAAAATCTCCTGTTACTGAAACCGAATCTGCATTGGGGGCCCAAACTGAAAAATAGGTTCCTGGAATTCCTTTGTATTCCCTGGCGTGTGATCCGAATTTTTCATAGAGCCGGTAATGCTTTCCCTCCCGGAATAAATGAATGTCTAACTCAGAGAACAAGGAATATTCTTCTACTGATTTTAAGGTTGCTGTAACGCTCTCTGGAGATTTTTTATTCATGAAGCCTGACAGGGGGAAGCATTAAAGCTCTGTAAAATGATTCACCGGAACAAATACTCAGAAATGTAAAAAACAATGATGCAGGCAGATAAATGAGAGAAACGGAACATGGAAGGAAAGAGCATTTACGATGCCCGGGCTTTTTTCGGGACTGGTTTCGTTTTCTTCATTTTATAAAATCCCCTAACAAGAACGAATGTGGTAACAACAAAAAAACCAAGTATTATGTATTCGATATGATCCATAATATTGGGGACTTTCTTACCAAGAAAATAACCAAGTGAAATAAAGGTCCATACCCAAAGAAATGCCCCGATTATATTGAACATATTGAACTTCCAGAACCGCATGTCAATTGCGCCGGCCACAATGGGAACAAAGGTTCTGATGATCGGTAAAAATCTGCCTGCGATAATTGAGCTCCCTGCATACTTTTTATAAAAATCCTGCGCTCTGGTCAGATGGCTTTTCTTGAAAAAGAATGAGTCATCTCTTTTGAATAATCGTTTGCCGAGCATTTTACCGGAGAAATATCCTGTAATATTTCCTGCGATGGCGGCCGCAGTAACAATCAGCAGCAGCAAAAAAATATTTACTGAAAGATCCTTTGTACCACATAATACACCTGAAGTAAAAAGCAGCGCATCACCAGGCAAAAAGAATCCGATAAACAATCCTGTTTCGGCAAAAATAATGATCACCAGCAGGGTTAATCCCCCGTAATGCAGAAGCTTTTCCGAGTGAAAAAGCATATCAAAAAAACCAGAGCTTGAATCCATGAAAAAATATCCGTTGAACTTGAAATGAAATAATAAAATGTAAAGATTGCTTACAGAGCCCTATTTATAAAAAAAATTCACTGTATGCCGTTTAAAGTAACTCATTTTTTGTGATTAACCGATTATAACCAAACTAACCCGCATTGAAAAAATGCGGGTTATTCGTTGAAAACTAATAACGATCACAGGGCTTATCGTTATTCCACAAGGAGTTTAATCCCTTCAATAAATTGATGGTTTTCATTGTGTAGTGAAAGAAAATATAGTCCTTCCTGCATGTCCTTTTTGTCAATCATTATCATTCGCCCCCCCACCTGAACTTTAATTTCGCGGATTATTTTTCCATATATATCCGTGATGATCAGAAATTGTTCAGCCCTGTTTTCTGTCAATAGAATTGCGGACGTATTTATCAAGGGATTCGGGAAAACTACAAGGCCTGAACTCTGCGGGGTTTTAAAAATGTCAAGACCGAAAACATCGAACAGTGCCGAAATGGAAGAGCAGCCCGAAGCATTGGTAACAGTAACCGAATAAACCCCATTCTGTTCCGGATCATAGGTCTGGTTTGTAGCCCCGGAAATAGCAACATCATTATAGTACCACTGGTAGCCTGAATCTGCACTTGCCATGAGTGTGTCATTGAAAAAAGTAATGGTGGGTATGGGTGGTAATGAATCAACCGATACCGGAAGGGAAATCGTAACTGTATCACATTCATTGAAAGCATTTACTGAAATATTCCCTGAGGTTGTTCCAAATGCAACAATAACCGAAGTGCTTCCATTGCCGCCGGTAATCACTGCATCTGTGGGAACATTCCATGTGTATGTGACAGCGTCAGCAATAACATCCACAGAATAAACAGCCGTGTCATTAGCACAAACAGATACAGGACCGCTGATGGAATCAGCCGATGTTAACCCCGGGCATGCGAGCTCAATTCTATAAACATTGCCGGAGAGGTCAGCCGTATATCCAATGGTTGTTACCGGAAAGTAAACTGAAAAGAATGCCTGTCCAAAGCTTGTGTCCTGCCATGCAGTGCCAGCATTATAGGTGCTGAGAACTTGACCGGGCAATATCCCGTTGGCCCCATCATCAACCATAAAAATGCGATTGTCTGATACAGGAAAGGCGGCACGGATCGAGTACCCCGTTAAGCCAGTGTAGACGGTGTCCCACACAGAACCACCATCAATGCTTTTGATGATCATCTGATTTTTTCCTCCTGCATATACAGTCATTTCATTCACAACCGCAAGTCCCAGAAAACCGTGACCTGCGTCATAATAAACCTGCACCCACGATGCACCGCCATCGGTAGTTTTGTAAACATATCCCTGGTCAAACAATGGGGTAGAGCAAACAGCATATCCGTTTAAAGAATCCACCATGTGGAGCTGAATAACATCACTTGTGGCCTGGCTCAGGTTGTAGGTTATGAATGAAAAACCCCCATCAGTAGTTTTGTGGATTGTTCCTGCCGCTCCCCCTAAAAACCCGGTGGCAGTCGAAATAAAATCTACACTTCTGAAGTATTGAGCTGCATTCGTGTAAATAAGAGTCCAGGTGCTGCCAGCATCTGTAGTTCTGAAAAGCTTACCTCCTGACCCACACACAAAACCGGTATCATTACCTGCAAAATCTACTGCGCGGAGCAGAAACGATTCCGTCGTGCTCATGTAATTCCAGGTTACACCGCCATCAGTGGTTTTGGAAAAATATCCAGCATATGCATTATCGCCGCCAACAGCAAAACCCGTATCAGCATCCTGAAAATACAACCCGCGAACGGTAGTAGGAAATGCGGAACCCACCTTTGTCCATTGTGCGTTAAGACTTGTGGACACTGCGGATGCGAAAAGAAATAAGCAGAATATTCTCATCAATTATAGTTGATTTTAAAAAAGGAAAATAGCTTGCTACTGCACGATTAATTTATTGCGCGCAATCAGGTCGTGCCCTGAATTTAAAACAGAGAGGAAATACATTCCTTCAGCAAAATCTTTTCGGTCAAGGGTGACCGGATGATTCCCTGCAAGTGAAATTTCACGGATAGTCCTGCCCTGAACATCGGTAATTGTAAGAAATTCAGCTGCAATATTTTTATCTAATAAAACAATGGAAGTTGTGACCAAGGGATTAGGCGTAATCCCGAAAGCTGGGCCATTCGTAAAAATTTCATTTACTACTAAGCCAATCACATCAAATACCGCAGACGATGCTTCACACCCCGCCGCATTGGTTACCACTACAGAATAAAAGCCATTTTGCATGGGTGTATAATCCTGGCTGGTAGCTCCGGAAATTGCTACACCATCTAAATACCATTGATAAGTTGAAGCGCTGGTTGAGCTGAGAATATTGTTGACAAAACTAATGGTGGGGATAGCTGGTGCAGGATTTACCGATACGGCAAATGAGCCTGAAATGGTATCGCAACTATTGGAAGCAGTAACGGAAATATCTCCGGATACAGAACCAAAGATAACGATGATGCTGTTGGTTCCGTTTCCACCGGAAATGACTGAACCGGAAGGTACAGTCCATAATAAACTATCAGCACCTTCTATGGGGTTGATTGAATACATGACGGAATCTCCCTCGCATACTGCTGTATCCCCTGCCAGGAAGCTTACAGCGCCAAGCGCGCACGGACTGTATTTCAGAAGCTCTCCTCCCGCACCTACTGCATAACCTACTTCGGGAGTGGGGAAGTCAATGCCGAAAATTCCACTGGTGCTCACAGACTGGTTGGTCCAGGTGACACCTCCATCATTGGTGTAAAATATATCTCCCAGGTCACAGCCCATCCAAACTGTATTTGCATCCAATGCAAAAGCGCTCCGGATGTTATGGGCACTTAATCCTGAATAAACCTGAGACCAGGTTGCTCCGCCATCGGTACTTTTAATGATCTTGTCATCTTTACCCCCTGCATAAATGGTGCTTGTGTCCACCACTGCGAGACCCAGGAAGCCGGTCAGCACATCTGAATAAACTAAAGACCATGTTGTGCCGCCGTCAGTGGTTTTGTAAATAGCACCATTGCCAAAACTACCATCGCTTGCAGCAATATACCCGGTATTATCATCTGCGAACCGGATGTTGATGAGATCCGTATCAGTACTCACATTCATGAAATTCCATGTAAATCCCGCATCTGTGGTTTTAAGTACGGTTCCGCCTCCCCCGCAGATGTAGCCAATGTTATGGGATGGAAAATCAATTGAACGAAGATTTTGAGTTGTGCCGCTGGGCTGGTTAATCCAGGTAATTCCGGCATCGGTACTTTTTAAAAGCTTGCCTTCGAACCCGGCAACGAAACCTGTATCAGTGTCAATAAAATGGACAGCCCGCAGCGCAAGCTGAGTACCCGAGTTATAATTAATTGAGGTGAGACCCCCATCAGTGGTTTTTAAAATTGGAGCGGGATTCGGGTATGCGGATTCACCCACAACGAAACCGGTATCGGCATTTAAAAAGTAAACGCTTCTAAACAAGTTGGTGACAGCCGGTATGCTGTAAGACACCCATTGCGCATGTAACTGCAATGTTAAAAATGCAGCAAATAAAACTAAGTAAATTTTTTTCATGATAGTTAAGTTTTATGTTAATTGAAGCAATACAATCGAGTGAAATTACGACGACGGAAAAAATCAGGGAAATATTTTTTTTTAAAATAAAGAATTGAAAATTTTTTACCTGCATAATTTCTACTTTGCCACAAAAAAACGTCATAAATGAATCTAATGATACTGGTAACAGGCGGCACGTTTGATAAAGAATACGATGAGTTGAACGGCGTTCTTTATTTCAAAGAGACGCACGTGCCCGAGATGCTGAAGCTGGGCAGATGCACGGTAGAAATAGATGTGCGAACATTGCTGATGATTGATTCGCTGGAAATGACTGACACAGACCGGGAGATCATTTTGAATTACTGCAGCAAATGTGAAGAAGAAAAAATTGTGATTACACACGGAACAGATACAATGGAATTAACTGCACGATTACTTGGCGAGGCGGGTATTCCAAAAACGATCGTGCTAACCGGCGCAATGATACCGTATAAGTTCGGAAGCTCTGACGGATTTTTCAACCTCGGCAGTGCCATCGCCTTCGCAGAAACACTGCCTAAGGGCGTGTATGTTGCTATGAACGGAAGATACTTTCACTGGAGCAATGTGAGGAAAAATAAGAAGACGGGAGTGTTTGAGGAAATCGGATAACTTTAACTTTCAGAATGATCAGCTATGCAAACAGAAACGATTAAAAGACGGCTTCATAGTGTTATAGAGGAGATTGATGATCCGGCAACATTGAAAGCCGTTCATTTACTGCTAACCCAGAGGGGTGAGAAAAATTTTCAGCATCCCCAACTGGAACCTGAGCAATTAAAGGAGCTGGATAGAAGATGGAACGATCATCTTAACAGAAAAAGCAAATCCTTTTCGCTTCCGCAAGTGAAGGAAATAGTAAGAAGTCGCAAGCGCGGATGAAGATGTATTCTATAGAGATTTAAAATTGCAACAGATGAAATCAGTGATGCATATAACTGGTATGAATTGCAGAAAGACAATTTAGGCGAAGAATTTCTTGAAGAATTAGTTCACACGGCTGAAAGAATTCAACAGCAGCCTACGTGGTATTCCATACGAGAATCAGATTACTATTTAGTTTTCATGGTACGTTTTCCATATCATATTATCTACCGCCTGAATGATAATGCTATTATTATAGTGGCAGTTTATCATATTAAGCGCGATCCAGTGAAAAAGTTTCGTCGTTGAAAACCATCATTACTGCCAGCCATCGCTGGAGCCTCAACCTGCGTGAAATTTATAATTACCGCGAGCTGCTATGGATGCTTGCCTATCGCGATTACCGCGTCCGTTATGCTCAAACAATTCTTGGCTTTGGCTGGGCATTCCTGCAGCCTTTATTAACCCTATTCATTTTTATTCTTGTTTTTAGTAAGGCTGCCAAGATTGATACCGGCAATGTACCATATCCCATTTTCGCTATGACCGGCATGTGGGCCTGGAGTTACTTTTCCTATGTGATCACTCAGGCAGGGCAATCAATTATTGGTGCCCAGGCACTTATCACCAAGGTTTATTTTCCACGGCTCATCATTCCTGTATCAAAAAGTATTGTTGGCTTCATTGACTTCATCGTTGCCTTTGTGATGCTTATGTTGCTAATGATTTATTATCAATTCAGCCCCTCCTTAAAAGTATTAGCACTGCCCTTGTGTGTGATTGCAGTAATTACCTTATCCATTGCAGTTGGAATTTTTATGAGTGCGCTCACTATCCGCTTTCGCGATGTTCAGTATGTGATACCGTTTATTGTTCAGATTGGCTTGTATTTAACACCGGTGGCTTATCCTTCATCACTCATTCCTTCCGGATATAAAGCACTTTACTACCTTAATCCTATGGCGGGAATTATTGACGGGTTCCGGTGGAGTCTTCTCGGAACGCCACTTCCCCACACCAATTACCTGGTATGCAGTGCTGCCATAACGTTGCTGTTTCTTATATCCGGCGTATACTACTTTCGCAGAGTTGAGCGTATAATGGCTGACATCATTTAGAGTTGTGAGTGGCAGAGCGCTTTTTTAGCATCACTTATTCCGGGGATACTGAAATTTTACTAAATACTTACCTGGAATTTCAGGCTTTTATCCCCCTGTTTTACCTTCAAGATTTTTAATGATGAATTAAAATTACAAGTATTACCGGATGCCTGAAGTAATAATAGCAGAAGCATTGTCAAAGATGTTCCGCATCGGGAAAAAACGAAGCGGAAATTTGCGTGATGCGGTTTCCGAGCGTGCTGTTAATATTTTATCAGGTAATAAAAATGACCCTGCGGAATTCTGGGCATTAAAAGATGTCAGCTTCCGTGTTCAGCAGGGTGAAGTGCTTGGAATTATCGGAAGAAACGGAGCCGGCAAATCCACTCTGCTGAAAATTCTTGCGCACATTACCGAGCCAACCTCCGGCAGCGTTGAGATCAATGGCCGAATTGCATCATTACTTGAAGTAGGAACCGGATTTCATCCGGAGCTAACCGGAAGGGAGAATATCTTTATGAACGGCGCCATACTTGGTATGCGGCGCACCGAGATCAAATATAAATTTGACGAAATAGTTTCTTTTAGCGGAATTGAACAATTCATTGATACACCTGTAAAGCGCTACAGCAGCGGCATGTACGTGAGGCTGGCCTTTGCAGTGGCTGCTCATCTTGAGCCTGAAATTTTAATTGTGGATGAAGTGCT
>JBDSEA010000172.1:0-20449 GCA_039920305.1 Chitinophagales bacterium | reverse complement strand
ATGGGATCAAACAGTGCTTTATGCCCCCGTATCCGCTGAGCTGGTCCTGGTAGGCGCCGGTATGAAAGAATCCGATGTAAAGCGGCTCGCCATTGGAATTTTTCGGAAGAAATACCTGGTTGATGTGAACTTCAGAATTGTAATAATCCTGCGAATCGCAAGTGAGCCCGCCTAGGTTGACTTTCTGATAATCGGCCTCCCATTTGTTGATCGGCAGCAGGAGAAACCGCTGGCCAATACCCCATGTATCCGGCAGTGTGGTAATAAAAGAGCTGTCCACCATGTACCACAGCTCCGAATCATTCTGCTGCTTTTGTGCAATTACTTTGTAAATGTTTGCGCCGCATTCCCCCACCGTAAAACTTCCGAACTCGGTGAAAATATTTGGCACTGGTATCTTATTCCTTTTACATGCATTTTTAATCTGGAGCACTATTTCATTGATCATGTATTCATAGTCATAATCAAAGCCCAGCGAATTTTTTATCGGGAAACCACCTCCTATATTAATTGAATCCAGAGTGGGGCAAATTTTACGGAGCTGACAATAAACATTCAGTGCCTTATTTAATTCACTCCAGTAATATGCATTATCCCTGATACCGGTATTGATAAAAAAGTGCAGCATCTTAAGCTGAAACTTTTTATTGTTGTGAAGCTTTTGCACATAATACTCAAGAATATCTCTCCAGCGGATACCCAGGCGTGAGGTATAAAATTCAAATGTCGGCTCTTCTTCTGCCGCAATACGGATCCCCACATTGCAGGTTCCGCGGACAGTACGCTGATAAGCGTCAATTTCCTGCATGTTATCCAGTACAGGAATCACATTGGTAAAGCCATCATTGATGAGGGCCGCAATTTTACTTGTATAGGTTCTTGTTTTAAATCCGTTGCAGATGATGAAGCGATCCTTGTCAATCACTTTCTTTTCGTGGAGCTTACGAATGATGTTAATATCATAAGCATAAGAAGTTTCAATGTGCACGTCATTGTTCAACACCTCCTCCAGAATGTGAGCAAAATGCGAGCTTTTTGTGCAGTAGCAATAATAGTATTTGGCGTGATACTTATTCTCTTTGAAAGCTTTCTTGAATAAGTTCTTCGCTTTATTGATCTGTGAAGAAATCTTGGGCAAGTAGATCATTTTGAGCGGCGTTCCATACTTGTGTATGATCTTCATCACATTCACTCCGTTGAAGTAGAGCTCATTGTCAATTACCTCGAATCCATCCTGTGGGAAATCAAATGTCTGGTTAACGAGATCACGGTAAGTGTTGGTCATTTTCGGGAATGAAATATTCTTTAGAGGCAGGAATTTTCGCCGTGCAAACGTAAATTAATTTTCAGCAATCCTGGTAGCGCGTTTTCCGTTTTGAATCTGGTACCCTGCGAAAATTCAAGATTGGCATTGATGCCGCAGTGAATTAAAAATATTTTTGTAACCCTAAGAACTGTATCCGCAGATGCAAGGTGTTCAACCGCTGAACGGCCATTCGTTATCTTTGTGACATGCGGAAAATAAAAATACTCGCTGTAAAATCTGAGATTGGCGCGGGTACCCGCGGGGCAGGATTGGGTTTTGATGCGATTAAAACTGCAGCACTTGATTTTGGCAGTAATTTCTTCAGGCAGTTTCCTGAAGAGGTTATACCGGATGAAAATAACATGCTTTTCGAACCGGCACGCTCGCTCCATGCACGCAGGGGAAAATATGTTAAAAATGTGTGCGAGCGGATGATGGAGGCAGTAAATACTACTTTGAAAGACGGAAGTTTTCCGATTGTTATTTCGGGTGATCATGCCTCCGCGGCCGGAACCATTGCAGGAATCAAAATCACTTATCCTGATGCCCGTATCGGAGTGATCTGGATTGATGCGCATGCAGACATGCATTCCCCGTACACCACACCCTCGGGAAACATGCACGGTATGACGCTCGCTGCCGCACTGGCAGAAGATAATCTTTCCCAGAAAACCAATACTCCGGATGATCAAACCATTTCATTCTGGGAAGACTTTAAACTCATGGGTGGCATAGCGCCGAAACTCAGGTATCAAAATCTTGTATATGTTTCCCTGCGTGATTTTGAACCGCAAGAGGAATATGTGATCCGACAGAATAAAGTGAAGGTGTTTTCAACCGATGAGATCAATAACCTGGGCATCGATAAAATCGGAAGAGAGATCCTGTTAGCTGTAGAGCCGTGTGATTACATATATATCAGCTTTGATGTGGACAGCATGGATCCTACGATTTCCCGCGGTACGGGTACTCCTGCTCCGAACGGGATTACCGAAAAGCAGGCGGCAACATTATTACAGCGCCTGGTACAAAATCCGAAAGTTTGTTGCTTTGAAATCACTGAGGTGAACCCTACGCTTGATATAGAAAACCTGATGGCAGAAAATGTATTTGAGATTTTACTTAAGGTAACAAACCAGTTGCTGAATGATTAGTTTGAATTCATTTTGAAATAGGCCATACAGCAAAGCATGAGCTTAGAAGCGTCCCCAAAAAGATTATTTCACTCCCGGAAATCCGTTTCCAGAAAGCATTTACAAAACCGCAACAGGGTTTACCGATGATAATTAATCAGAAGCATCACTTATTTTTCAATTCATTCCCAATGCAAGCATGGAGCAATTACTAAGAGAGAAATCTGCAGCCATTGTTGAAAAGCTTTACGGACAGAAAATTTCTCCTGACGAAATTTTAGTAAACATTCCGCCAAAAGATTTCCCTTTCGACTTTACCATTGTTATTTTCCCCATTGCCAAACTTGCGCGTAAATCACCGGAGCAAGCCGCAAAAGAAATTGGTAATGAATTAAGAATTCAATTTGAGGAGATTGTTGAGGCTGAACCGGTAAAAGGCTTTCTGAACATAAAACTGAGCGACGGGTACTGGATTAGATTTTTGACTTCTGCCATGCAAGATCCAACATTCGGCAATTTGCCATCTACCGGCAAAAAAATGATGATTGAATATAGCGGACCCAATACAAATAAGCCGCTGCATTTTGGTCACCTGCGGAATATTTTTATCGGCTATTCGGTGAGTGAAATATTAAAAGCCGCGGGGAATGAGGTGGTGAAGGTGAATATTTACAATGATCGCGGCATTCACATTTGTAAAAGCATGCTGGCATACAGGAAATTCGGCGATCATGAAACTCCGCAAAGTTCAGGAATGAAGGGTGATCATCTTGTTGGTAAATACTATGTTAAGTACGACACCGAATTAAAAAATGAGATCGGTGCACTGATTTTACAGGGTGCGGCAGAGGATGAAGCTAAAAAGGAGGCGCCTCTTTCAGTGGAGATCAAAGAGATGCTGGTCAAATGGGAGGACGGTGACCCGGAAGTTCGCACACTGTGGAATACCCTGAATGGCTGGGTGTATGATGGGTTTGAGGAAACTTATGATCGTCTTGGAGTGGATTTCGATAAAGCCTATTATGAGTCACAAAACTATCAGCGGGGGAAATTTTTTGTACAGGAAGGCTTGGGCAAGGGCATCTTCTTTAAGAAAGAAGATGGATCTGTGTGGGTTGATCTCACAAAGGAGGGACTCGATGAAAAATTACTCCTTCGTGCTGATGGAACTTCTGTGTACATCACCCAGGATATTGGCATAGCGGAGGCGCGCTACGATGATTTTCATCCTGATATAATGATCTATACCATCGCAAGCGAGCAGGATTATCATATGAAGGTGCTGAAGCTGATCTGCAAAAAGCTTGGTGAGCCTTATGCCGATGGAATGTATCACTTAAGCTATGGCATGGTTGACCTTCCTTCAGGCCGGATGAAATCGAGGGAAGGAAGAGTGGTGGATGCTGATGAAATGATTGATGAGATGGAAGCTACGGCTGCTGAGCATACAAATGACCTGGGGAAGATTGAAGATTTTTCGCCGGCAGAGCAGCAAGACCTTTATCACATTCTTGGGCTGGGGGCGCTCAAATTTTTTATCCTTAAAGTAGATCCGCGAAAGAAAATGCTTTTTAATCCGGAAGAGAGCATTGACTTTCACGGCTTCACAGGGCCGTTCATACAGTACACATACGCCCGTATTAAATCCGTAATGAGAAAAGCGGAGTCCGCACAGGTATTTACCAAAGCCGAAATCCGGGAAAAAGCATCGGCCTTGCAGCCACAGGAGCGCTCGCTGATTTTGCAATTGCAGAGATTTCCCTCCATCATCCGGGAAGCTGCCGCCGGGTATGACCCTGCAGTACTTGCAAACTACATCTATCACCTTGCCAGGGCTTATAATCATTTTTACCAGGAGCTTCCCATCCTTAACGCAGAAGAATCTGCTACCCGTGATCTCAGGCTCAGGCTTTCTTCATTTGTTGCTTCAGTTATTAAGAAAGGAATGAAGCTTCTGGGTATTGAAGTTCCTGAAAGAATGTAATTTCTTCACAAAATTTTACTATACGGTTACACAATTGCATGTGCATATTGAACACATGTTAAAAATCGGCGCAAAATTTTCTTCATAACATTGGAAAGCACTAAATCTCACCGCCTTGAATCAACTCAATCCTGACTGGCTTACGGAGGGTCTCGTGGACTTCGAATACAAGAAGTACATTCTTCTTGCCTACCTGCAGAGTGCAGGCAAAAGCTTTGATGAGAAAAAGCTTTATCCTTTTTTGTCAGACCTTCTTCTGCATTATAATAATCTTATTACCATCAGGAAGAATAAAACTTTTGTGAGTAATTTATTTCCAAAGCAGCTTTCGAAGCTTGATCTTGAAAATTTTACTCTGGAATATGAGAAGATGATTGGTGATGAATCGTGCATGGAAGAGGTGGAGGCGATCCTGGATTTCGCCATTCCAAAACTCTATTCGTCCATGGAAGAAGGGAAAGAAATTTATCATGCTGTGGAAGAAAACCTGAGCATTTTTCCCATAGGTATTGTTTCCCTGAATCCTGAAAGCGGCTACATGATGCTCACCCAAACCACATCGAAGTCAACGCGTGTGTATAGCTATCAGATCACCCTTTTCGAAAGCGCAAATGAGATATACCGCGGGATTAAAACAGATTTTATTGCGGAATATCACAGAAGCTTCGCGAATACTTTTGAAGAGATCAAGTTTCAGCTCATCAGGCAGTTCAGAAATGAGCATAGCCATGCGGCATACGCGATTGAAGCGCGCAATGAATTTCCTCTGAATGAAACACTGCTTCCCGTAGCAAAGCGCTCTCTTGTACGGTACATCTACAGTGGTGCAGAGGATTGATGAGCACTAATTATTGCAAAAAAATTCGTTCGGCTATTTCACAACCGCGATCTTTCCGGTGTAATGGAAGTTTTCCCCTGTAATCTGCAACAAGTATATTCCGCTGCTCCATGTTTTTGCTGAAATCAAAAGGTCATGCTTCCCTGCCACAAATTGTTGTTTTGATTCGGTCATTGTCTCTCCGTCTGAGCTCAAAATCCTGATGTTTAATGAAGCATATTGATTGAGTTGTAACTGAAGATTCAGCGCCCCGGTAACAGGATTGGGATAGCAATTCACCTCAACCGGGTTCAGCAGATCGCTTTCTATACCCGTAAGAGTTTTATATCCAGCAACATCATCCTTATTGCGAGGCAGCATTTTCCAGTTTCCAAAACTGTAGTAGAGTACTCCGTAAATATAAGCCAGTGATTGATTGAGAGCGAGTGAGTCAGATGCGAAGTCAATGCCTATATCATTGGAATAATCATCGCACCTCATTCCCACATTATCAATGGTGTTATCATCTATTGCCCATTCCCCAAAAGCAGACGGATCATCTGGATTCTGGTTCACCACAAACATGTTATTGAAACCGATAAGCAATCCTTCATACGGCTCGGTCTCATTAAACACACCATCATGAATTGAATCTTCATCCACTGCCAGCCAGGGTGTATATGGCGGATTTCCATTGGAAAGCACGAGATAGGTGGTGCTGTCAAAAAATGTGACATTGAAATTCTCAAATACCTTTCCCGAAGTGATCTTGATCTTATCCCCACGCTGCAGACTGCTCAGATTTTGTCCGCGCAGATAGATTCCGTGCCATGCTCCTTCTCCATCCTGGATGGTAGTTAAACCCAGGTCAAAAAAACCTGTTGTTGCCATTACAATTCCTTCCACACTCATGTTGTAGATCCATTTGCCGGCAAGGAACGGAGTGGCATTTCCGGTGGGATTGTATTGCACATCTTTGATAGAATTGATGCCGCTGTTGATAACCCAGTAAAAAGAATTAGTGGCCAGGGTATCCGGGAAATTACTGTAATTGCCCTCATCATCATATGCCCTGATCCAGTAATTTACATACGAGCTGTCAATACCCACTGCAGGGATCGTTGCGCTCCAGGTATTTCCGCTTTGAGTCATAGCTACATAAATGTAGGTTTGATTTCCCAAGCCCACAGAATAATAAAGTGAGGCACTGGTAACAATTCCATCAATATCAGTAACAGTGGCGCTTACCGTCTGACTTTGGGAGGTGGTGGGTACTGGATTGCTCAGCTGAACATTGCTGATGATTGGCGGCGCTGCGGTCACCACGCCAATGTCATTTGTATCACGCGGAGAAATATGGTATTCGCACCCGGTGTTGGTGCTGCAATATTCAATGATGTGACCCCGCAGAAACGAAATGGTGGCACCGGTGTATGGCGAAATGTCGAATTGCCATGGTGTATTGGAGCCCGAGGGAGTGCAGAAGTTATCACTGGTATCATTTCGGATCCAGCCGCTGACATCCCGGATCTGCATTTTATTTCCTGCCTGGTCCTGTATAGTCCAGAAGGTTCTGCCAGTATTAGAACCGCTGCCGAGACTAACATCGGTTACAGTGACATTATCAATTTCAACATACACACCTTCCCATTGTTCGCCTGTAGTATATTGTATGGTTTGTCCTCCCCCGCCATCATTTAATTGAAACTGATCAATTGTGACCAGGGATGGGGCCGGAATGCTACCCAATCCTGTGATGGACGATTGAATTGGCAATAATAAAATTTGCGTATTACCCGGTACGGGTGTGGAACCATTGATACCAAAACTGCTCACAATACCTGTGCATTTCACCTTGTTGCCGGGTTGAAAATTATCAATGAACTGCACATCATTATTTAAATCTTCCAAAGTGCCGCTGTAGCCGATAGCTGCAGCATCAATCAACACATGAACACCGCTCCATGCGCCTCCGGCCGGATCCTCGAGCCAGGTACCCACCCTGCTGCCTGACTGGCTCAGCCCATAATCACATGGATCAAAAGTTACAATACCTTCAACCTGAACAGTATCACCATAATAAACTGAGGTATCAATTCCAAGGGAAAGATCCTGTGCGCTCACAAATTCAATGTCATGAATACTAACAAGCGGATATTGTGCTTGCGCAAAATGAAAAGCGGAAAGCAAGGAAATAAGCAAGGAGAATTTCTTCATCAGTGTGTTGTTTTATAATTGATTTAGGAATTTAATTTCAGGGATAAGATTAGCAATGTTCCTTTTATTTTCAATGGTGTATTTGCTGGCCGAAAAATAATTGATTGATCTAATGTCGGAAAATTAATTTTTTGATATACGGAATAAGCTGCATTCAACTCACTCAAAAACACCAGTCTCCGGACTGCTGTCAGTCACTTATCTTTGAGTTGAAACAAATGTGAAAAGCAAAGTCATCTTATGAATAAAAACATTTCCCTTTCTGAAAAACTTCTCGCTTATACCGCCATGACAACGGCCTTTTTTTCTGCAGCAAAATCCTCTGAGGCTCAGGTGGTTTACCATGATTTCATTCCGGACGAATTGCTTTCAGGGTTCTCTCAGTTCGACCTTAACAATGATGGGATATATGATATTGCATTCAATGCAGCTCATGTATCCAATGTAATGGTATACAACTCACAGAATTATTACCAGGTTTCCTGCACCGCAAGCATCAGGGCATCCTCGTACAACAGTCTTGCCGGTGCAGCATCCGGACTGGCCCCATTGAATTCAGGGACTGTTATAGATGACAATCTTAGCTGGATACCAAGTGCAACCTTCCTTCTCGGTTATCTCTACAGGAAGGATATTGCCGGAATCTACTCTGCAGAGGGCAACTGGGCCAATACCACGAATAAATTTTTTGGCTTCAGGCTGAAGAACAATGGCGGCACCTATTATGGGTGGATGCGCATGAGCGTGGATGGCTATGGCTGCGGAGTTACGCTGCATGACTATGCCTACAATATGTTGCCGGATGAATTAATTATTGCCGGCGATACCGGAACAGCTACCATCATTTCAGCGCAGGCAAATACATCTCAACCTCAAATTTTTGTTCAGGACCAGATATTATATGTAAAGCTGGATCAAAATCCTCAGGTCAAAGCGAACCTCACTATTGTTGATGTGCTGGGAAGGAACAGATATGCCACATTCTCTAATCAGTCTTTGACACAAATTTCTATTGCTGAACTTGAGCAAGGTGAATTTTTGCTGGTAATCAGAAAGGGAAATGACGGGGATGTTTTGAGATTCATTAAGAATTGAAATCAGAATCTCACCTGATTATCACAAACCGTCCCTCATGGCTGATACCTGAATTCAGGTCCTTCACACTATAAAGATAAATACCCTGCATTACGGACTGATTGCTTTCTGACAGAATATCCCAGGCATGCTCACCTCCTGGCATGACCCGCTGTACCGAATCACCTGCATAAACCTGGAACCATTGAATATCCTCACCATTATATGTGGGGGCATTATGATGCAGTACCCTCACCACATCGCCTGATAAGGTATAAATGGTAATGTCACACTTAGACGGAAGATTATAGAAATAAATTTTTTTTGTCTGTGGTGTTACACCATCCCATGCTGCGCTGATGTGGTAAGGGTTGGGATACACTCCCACTGCTGCCTGTTCCCCATTAGAATTGAATTCATTTAAAGGTGTTCCGCACCAGACGCGAAAAGTATTTTCTACAATGGATGATTCGAGTGATGCAAGACCAAGATCAGCATTGCCCCCGTCAAAAGATGTGATCACAAATACATATTGCCATCCATTGAGGAGACCGGCCTGTTCAAACTTATAAAAATACAGGGTGGTATCACCGTCAAAAATAACAGGAGTGCTAAGCCGGATCATCTCAAATCCATTGTTATATCCGATTGCATTGCCTGGCTTATCCCATTGGGCAATTAAGTTTTGGGTGGAAATATTATTTACATCGTCCCCGATATTTGAGCGGTAGATTCTGTAACCTTCAAAATCCATAAGCCGTGAAATGGGATCAATGGAATACTCTGCTGACTCATCCCAGTAAATGGTCACTTTATTTGATTCCGGGATGATCCTCACTTCTGGTGTGGCCGGCGGCTCGGGAAGTATATACCGGTCCAGCATTCCGTTCGGTATCAGGTCTTCTCCCTCATCCAGCTGGCCATTTTCATTGTCATCTTCACCCAGGTAGGTACTCTTTGCCCATCCCAGATGGTTATATAGCTCCTGGCGCGATTCATCATCATCCACCTGATCAGTGAGCTGATGTGCACATACCATCGCAACCACATAGGTAAATGATTCCTGCGGCAGTACCTGCGCCACAGGCCCGGCTGACAGAAGCTGGGTGCGGTTTGAAGGGGTTTCCAGCTGTGAAATGATGGAGGGATCAGTAAAGTCCAGACCATGCTTCAACTTATCATACCGCTGCACATCATCAACCGGTGCACCGAACTGGGAGCCGTCAAAAGATTTATAATTCCAGAAGTTTGCATTTATTAAAGGTGGCAGATATCCTGCCGCAACAACATTCACCGTATTCGCAGGGTGAATAAATTGATTTCTCCATTCGATGCCGAGAAATTGAGATGCACCATACGAATCCGTGTAGCCGGGATCGCCATTCACATCCCATGCATAAACCGCAGAAAGGGAATCAATGAATCCGCCGGCGCCATGGCTGTAAAAAGCAGTACCGTTATCGGTTGCGACATTTACATTCCTCACGACCAGATCAGTCCACATACCCATCCATACTGAATCCCAGGTATTATTCGACTTATTGGTGATGGTATAATTAAGTATCACGAAGTAATCAGCGTAAGAAAAATTCCACGCATAGCATTCTAAATGCACCGCTGCCTTTAAGGGCAGTGTATGATCAGCGACAGGGATCGAAGTACCCGGAACTACAGTATTGGAATCAGAAAAGTCAGCAAGTACATCCAGGTGCGAAACAGCATCCAGTGAAAAAAAGTCGCTGTAAGTTAGTGATGATCGCTGCTGAAGAAAACTTCCCACAGCAGATGAAAATTCAAAGCCCGCTTCACCGGTAGTATATCCCTCAGGCGCATCAAGGGATGCTGTAGAAACTGCAACCTGCCCATTAACAAGTGCGCCAATCCAGATGCCTCCTTCAAACAAATGCTCGATACCGGAATTGATTGGATACTCCATTGAGGGCTCACCGCCCGGGTCGTTCACCACATCCGGCCTGCCGATGGTTCCAGCATTAGTAACCGATAATCCAATATTTCCCACATCAATGGTTTCGCGGTCAAAGGATTGCTGGGCGCGGGAAAGATGAGTGACAAGTGAAAGCAGTAATGTGAGAGAAATAATGCGCTTCATCAATGGCGAAAATAAAGGTTTGATTATTTTATTCAATCCAGGTAAAAGCAAATAAAGGGCAGCGATCCAATTACTGATAATCAACCAAATTCATCTAATGACCGCTTGGTTATTCGACGCGCGAAATTTATTTTCACATCCAAACATTATTTAACTATGAAATTGTTAACCCCAAGGACTGTTAATACCACTGTGCTGCTGATCATTATTTTTCATTCTTCACTTTTTGCCCAATTCAATAAAACTGATGCGAAGCTTGACCTGAGTCCTGACATGAAGGAGCCTTCCAATGCCACCCTGCATGATTATATTGGAGAGGATGATGCAAACTATTTCCTGCTCAGGGAGAAGAATAAAAGAAGCTTTGTTTCCCATACACCTGACTACATTCTTGAATCACACAATAAAAAAAGTTTTGGAGTAAGTAAAATGCAGGAGATCAGTCCGCAAATTGACGGGGATGATGCAGGCATCAACCAGATACTGATGCTCAACGGACAACTCTATGCTCTCATAAGCTATTACAGTAAAAAGAAAGACCAGTTAGTGCTTTATGTTCAGCCCATCAGCAAAAGCAGCCTGCAGTTGTCAGGCGCTCCAAAGCAACTGATGATGATGCCGGTTAAGAATAAAAGGAACGAGGGTTCTTTCAACGCTAAAATTTCGCGCGACCGTAAAACAGTGGCGATCTTTGGTTTTGTGGCAGATGAAAAGCAAACCAGTCAGCGCTATAATCTTGTGGTGATGGATGATGAGATGAAGGTAAAGTGGCAAAAAGAGATCATGCTTCCATATGACTCTAAGCTATTTGCCACCGAGCGATCCTATTGCGATAACGATGGAAACGCTTACGTCCTTGGAAGGTTGTATAAGGAAATGGTGAAAGAAAAGCGAAGCGGTGAGCCAAATTATGTTTACAAGATGCTCGCCTACCGCGAAGACGGGGAAAGCTTTAAAGAATATACTCTTTCACTCAAGGACAATTTTATTACTGACATGAGCTTCGGGGTTACGGATGATGGAAAACTGATTTGTGCGGGGTTCTATTCCGCCCGTGGTACATTCAGCATTAAAGGAACTTACTGCATGCAGATTGATGTGGAATCAGGGGATGTTCTGAAGGAAGGCACCCGGAACTTTGATCCTGAATTTCTTGAGATGTTCCGTCCATCTGAAAAAAAGGGTAAGGATGAAAAGGAAGATAAAAAGGAAGATAAAAATCCAAAAAAGAGTACCGGATCCGAATTAGTGGACTTCGATCTCGATGATGTAATTCCCCGGAGTGATGGGGGCGCAGTACTGATTGCGGAACAGTATTATGTTTCAACCTACACTACATCCTCATACAATTCCGCCACTAAATCTTATTCTTATTCAACCCATTATGTGTACCATTATAACCACATC
Source organism: Chitinophagales bacterium (assembly GCA_039920305.1). Classification (GTDB taxonomy): domain Bacteria; phylum Bacteroidota; class Bacteroidia; order Chitinophagales; family UBA10324; genus DASRAJ01. Next base: position 8,401 of record JBDSEA010000172.1, on the reverse strand, counting down.
ATAGCTGTGAATGTAAATGCCGATTTACAAATTGACTGGGCTGTAAAAATCCCGAAAGTTCAGGCAAGTGAGGGAGGCAAATATTATCTTTCATATACCAAGGCAATCCACGGCGATAAGATCTATTTCATCTTCAACGACAATGAAAAAAATCTTGCAGAGAATGATCCGAAAAGAATAGCACCATATGATGGCAGATCATCCATTGCTACCCTGGTTACGCTGCGGGATGACGGCTCATGGAAGAAGAGTTACATCTTCAGCAATAAGAGCGAGGGTGTTATACTTCGACCGGTAGTGAGCGAACAGATCAATGAACACCAGGTTTTTTTATATGCTGAGAAAGGAAAAAACTATATGATTGGGACATTGACGTTCTGATTCCTGCAATTTGCTGTAACTATTCTGGCCGGGCGGGTATCCTCATCTATTCTCAGCCAAAATGCCGTGATTATGTCCTACCGGCAGCACTTCTGTTTTCCATGTCCTAATGCTTTTCAGAAATTGTAATATGATCAAAATCGGGATGGCATTTCTCTAAATAAGCATCGGCTTCATTTCCCGAGTTGAAAAGCAAATCCACGATACTCGCATTTGCAATAAATCCATGCCTTGATTCGAAAACTTGATAATATCGCCTGAGCGTGATATTCTGTACTATGCCCTTGCCGGGACGCAAAATTTTCTGCTGATCATTTCGCATTGGGTTCAGCCCGATCTCTTTTCTCCATTGCAAAATTTCAAAGCAAGCACCCATCAATTTCGTGTTGAAGTCAATTAAAAACTCATAGCGCTTTTCATATTGCCTGCGCAGCTTTTCCTCATAAAAAATAAAGTAGGAGCTTTTGCCGTAGGCGGAAAGAATACTTCGCCAGTGCCTGTGCTGCCACTTCTCTTCATTGCTGATTCTGATATCCCTTGTTTTATCCCTCACTCCCCTGCCTCCTTTAACCGGAACTGTAAGAGTCAGTGGTCCATTCACACCAATGATGATGCACCTGTTCCTTGTGGTTGATTTTCTAAAATCTTCCTCACCATCAATTGCAATTACCGGAAATGACCTCATCATGACAAATGCTGAAACCGGCGGCAGGTATTGGGTTTCAGTCATCCATGTGACCTTGTTGTTTTCTGAATTCATCCTTACAAATCACAAAGTAGTCGAAGAAATATGAAATACCTGCGGCACATTTTGTAATTTTAAAACAGCATGATGAGCTATGATATTGCAGAGAAAAAATAAATCACAAAAATTTCCCGGCATGAAAAAATTCTTCACCCTCACTTCCAGCACTGTTTTCTTTTATTTCACCTTGTTTTTTTTATCCCTTATCACATCTGCGACCCATGCCCAGGCACTTCATGCATTCATGCGCAACTGCGCCTTTCTTTCCGTGGGTGCTGATACCCCGTATGTTGAAACATACATCGCCGTTCCGGGCTTTGAACTTACTTATGTAAAAAATACTGCCGGAGCCTTTGAAGCCACGCTTGACATATCACTCGATTACATGAAGGATACTGCCATCATTATCAGCGATCATTACACGCTCCGCACTCCCGAAATTGCTGACACTTCAGCCATTTCATTCAACGTCCTTGATCTCAGGCGCGAATTGCTGCCTCAAGGTGATTACACGATCCGGCTCACCATAACCGATGTAAACTCTCCGGCAGCTCTGGAGGTGGTTTCTCAAAACATGAAAGTCGAATTCAAAAAAGGGCAAGTTTCACTTTCTGATATAGAACTGGTGCAGGAATATTCTGCAACCACCTCCAGGAATCTGTATTCGAAAAATGGCTATGACATTCATCCCCTTGCCATTTCATTCTATCCCGATGCTATCAGCAGGCTAAGGTTTTATACTGAGATCTACAATTCGTCATCCATTGCCGGCAATAACGGAGTGCTCATCATGTACTCAGTTAAGAATGCACAGACCGGAAGTGTAGTAAATGAGCTCTTCAGGTTCACCAGGCAAAAAGCCGCAACAATAAACTATCTGTTTTCTGAATTCGATATCAGTGATCTGCCAACAGGAAATTATTTTCTTGAGGTGGAGGTGAAAAATAAAAAAAACGAGACGATAGCCCGGCAGGAAGCCTATTTCCAGAGGCTCAACCAGAATTCAGTATATGAGCTCAGCAATATCAGCCTGATTAACATCAGTAATAAGTTTGTAAACCTTTTGCCCGGGGATTCTATGAAATATTATGTTTCGTGCCTTATGCCTCAGGCTGAATTATTTGAGCGTGATTACATTTTTACCTTCCGGCAAAAAAGTGACACCCTTCTCATGAAGCAATTCTTTTATAATTTCTGGTTGCGAAGGAATAATACCAACCCGCAAGCAGCTTGGATCGCATACAGCAAAATGGTAGATGCAGTGAATTATAATTACAGCACGCCGGTACTCCATGGCTTTGAGACTGACCGCGGCAGGGTTTACCTTCAATATGGTCAGCCAAGCCAGCTTGATGGAAACGACCATGAGCCGAATGCTTATCCCTATGAGATTTGGCAGTATTATAACATCCACAACGGACAGAGCAATGTGCGGTTTGTTTTTTGCAATGCCGATCTTGTAACAAATGACTATAAGCTCATTCATTCTGATGCACGTGGTGAACTGAACGATCCGCGGTGGAGGTTCAAGATCTTCAATACCTTTAAAGAATCAAACGGCTATGGCAATCCGGACCAGGAAAACTACCCCGGTGCCTACGGATCGCATGTGGATGATATTTTTAGTCGCTGACGTTTTGCTATCTGATTCAGCCTTTCAAAACATTGGAGTTTTGACTATCTGTGACTTTCACATTCATTCCTGTTATATATCACAAATTACCTGATCCCCTAATTACATTTTTACCATTTACTACTCACCCATTCACCTTTAGCGTTATCCTTTCACGCTTCACGATCTTACCTTTGAGTGCCTCAATTACATAAGTGTGAAAAAAATTGCAGTGGTTGTATTATGCTGGAACGGAAGAAAATTCATGGAGGAATTTCTTCCCACACTGCTGCAATTTCAATCAGACGATTCTGAGATCATTGTAGCAGATAACGCATCTGCTGATGACTCGGTTGAGTATGTGAAAAAAAATTTTCCATCGGTAAAAGTAATCCAGCTTGAAAAAAATTTTGGCTTTGCCCGGGGTTACAATGAAGCTATTAAAACAGTCACTGCTGAATACATTGTACTGCTCAACCAGGATGTTGCAGTAAGTGCCAACTGGCTTCAGCCGCTTGTGCAAATGATAGAAAGCGACGCTACCATTGCTGCTGTGCAGCCCTGCATTCGTGGGCATCTTCAGCGAACGCATTTTGAGTATGCCGGTGCTGCAGGCGGATGGATCGACCGCTATGGCTATACATTCTGCCGGGGAAGAATCTTTGATGTGGTTGAGGAAGATCAGGATCAATACAATACTGCAGCAGAAATTTTCTGGGCTTCGGGTGCGTGCATGATGGTGCGAAGAAAAATTTATGAGGAAATGGGCGGGCTCGATGCTGACTTCTTTGCTCACATGGAAGAAATTGATTTGTGCTGGAGAATGAAGAATGCAGGATATAAGATCATGTATTGTCCTTGCTCGCAGGTGTATCATCTCGGAGGAGGAAGCCTTCCGCAGGGCAATCCATTCAAAACTTATCTGAACTACAGGAATAACCTGATCATGATGGCGAAAAACCTTCCGCAGCACCAGGTCAGGGGAATAGTGAGGATGCGGCTTCTCCTCGATGGAATATCCGCAATCCGCTCAATACTGCGGGGATACCCAAAGGATTTTACTTCCATCCGGAAAGCACATGGCGATTTCAAAAGGGGGGCAAAAAAATGGAAAAGCCGGCGCAGGGGAAATGAAAAAGATTTTTTTTCACTCAGTGGTGTTTATCCCCGCTCAATAGTTAACGATTTTTTCTTTAAAGGAAGAAAACGATTCAGTGACCTGTTCAGATGAAACTGCGAAGGGCTGTTTGGAAATCTATGAGCACTTCACTTCTCGAGTAATACCAGTTCTTTAATGTAATCGTATTGCAAATCCTCATGCAGGCCTGTCAACTCCTTTCTTATCTTCTTCAACTGGCCCTCGTATAAATTAGTCAGTGCTATGCTTTTTTTTATCGGGATACGCGACTGCTTTACTTTCCTGCAGAAATAAATATGCATTTGTATTCCTGCAGTTTTTGACCCGGTATACCGAATGTATTTGTTGATCGTCCTTAATATCTTTCGAAGACTTTTTTTTACCAGGTACAGGCTATTTGCAGATGATATTTCGCTAAACTGAAAATCAGCATGCTCCTTTACGCTTTGAATATATTCATCTTCATTATGCGACTCAAAAAGCAGGTAGGATAGGAGCTCCTTGTTCTCCTTCCTGAACCGCGCCATCCGGCAGCACAACTCAACCAGCTCAGACTGTGAAAGATGCTTCAACTCTTCTTTTATTTCCTTGATAGTTGCTGCTTTCATGAATTATTATCGTATTTGATAAGCGCAAATAACGGTACTGAAATTTATTGTAAGTGCTCATATTAAATCCCTAGTCATGATTGCTTTGCTGCAGCTTATATTCAACCGGAAATAAAACATCCAGACCAGGTGCAATCTATCGGTGAGGATTTTTTAAAAACTGCTGAGACTTGAATTTGAAAGCTAAAACTTTACCTTCACACATCCATCAATCCTCACCATAATTTATCAAGATGAAAACAATTCTTCTTTCTATTCTTTGGCTCATATTTTTTGACATCACATCCTCCGCACAGGCAATAAAAATTACTGCTGAAGTAGTACCCATGAAGCTTGAAAGGATTTCAAAATCCTTAATTGAGCTCGCTGCTCAGCAGCAGTACGTTCCTCATGCGGAGCGAATGGAGGTAGATAATCCATCACTGGAAAAGCAGCAATTACTGATTAACCCTCATCCCCTTCCTGATGGGCCTGACCCCGCATTGCAAAAAACATACAATACCACGCGTGACATTACTGTAAATCTGCTCTCAGTCTGGTCGGGGCTTACTGATAATATTGACCCTTCAGACAACAACATCACCGTAGGACCTAATCACGTGATGCAGATGATCAACCTGACCTACATCAGGATCTGGGACAAGGCAGGCAACATCCTTGTACCGCAGGTTACAGTAGAATCAGTTACAGGAATGAATGATATAGGTGACCCGAATTCATTGTACGATCCCATTGCAGATCGCTTTGTATTTACCGTGATTCCCACCGGGAGCAACAAGCTGGTAATCGCTGCCTCACAAACCAATGACCCTGCAGGCGCATATTATGTTTACTCCTTTCCAACCTCAAACGGTTTTCCTGATTATCCGAAGATCGGAATGTGGGGTAACGCCTACTTCATCACCACCAATTCCAACTCTCCAACGGTGTTTGCATTGAACCGGGATTCCATTCTATCCGGAGCAGCACTTCCTTCCGCACAGAAATTCACCACCATTAATTTTCCTTCCTTTTACATTCAGGATGTGGCTCCGGTAACTTTTACCGGATCTGAATTGCCGGAAGCGGCCGGGGATGCGATCATGATCCGCCCCCATGATGATGCATGGGAGAACGATGCTGATTCTGATTACCTGGAAATTTATAAAACACACGTTGACTGGGATAACATTGCCAACTCCGTCATGAGCGGTCCTTTTATACTGAATACTGCACCTTACAGCAGTGATCTGTGTGGTTACGATGCACTTTCAACATGTATTCCCCAGCCCAATACCAACGCGAAGCTTGAAACCATGAGCAGTGTAATTCTTGACAAGGCACAATACCGCCGCTTCAGCAATTTTGAAACGATCGTTTGCTCCACCACTTCTGATGCTGATGGTAATGATCAGGCCGGTCCGCGCTGGTATGAATTACGGAAGGATGACGGCATGCCCGACTGGTACATTTACCAGCAGGGAACCTATGGTCCTCCCGATACCAATAGCCGCTGGATGAGCTCTATCTCTGTCAACAGCAAGGGAGCGATCGCACTGGGCTATAACATTTCCAGTAAAACCGTTTACCCCGGTGCAAGAGTCACCGGACGTGCGTGGTGTGATTCACTCAACACGATGTCTGCCGTGGAAACAGAGGTGCTTCATGGCACACATAAGAACGGGTCATACCGCTACGGCGATTTCAACAGCATGGTGACCGATCCTGTTGATGATTCATTCTGGTTTACAGCGATGTATGATACCAGCAATAACTGGATCACCGGCGTCAGTCACTTCGTACTTACTGATAACTGCCTGCCGCTTACCACATATCATCAGTCCTCTGTCACCGGTAACTTCGCTGTAAAGCCTAATCCCGGAAGCGGCTTGGTGGAAATTTCTTTTATGAGCGGCGCAAAGGAAGATGCGAAGCTTGCTGTATTTGACCGCACTGGCAGGCAAATGCAAAACAAGATCATAAGCGCAAATGCAGGAATAAATAAAACTACGCTGAGCGTGGAATCCCTGACTGACGGGGTTTATATTTTAAAGCTTCAGACAAAACAAGGAACATTGCAGCAGAAGATGGTAATTGCGCATTGAAAATCCTGTCATTTTCCGCTCAAACTGAAGACTCAATTTTTCAATTCTTCTGTGCCTTTCTTATTTCTGCTCATCAGCTTTCCGGTTGCGACAAACATGAGCGAAATAAGGAGAAACATTGCTGTTAATCCAGCACTGTTAAGCAGCACCTTATTGTAACCCAGCACGCCGGCATCTATGAACGGGTAAGGATAATAACCTGAAAAATATCCGCGAATAATGATGAGTATAGAATAAGCCATCGGATACAGCAGCCACGGTAAAACATTCTTCCATTTCAATTGGTCCTTCGGTACAAACAATACCCAGTAGAAAATAAACAAGAGCGGTATAATGGTGTGAAGCAATTCATCTACCATTAATTGCAAGCCTTCCGGCTGCCATAAAAAGCGAAGGATGGTGTTATAGATAAAGCCCACCACGCTGATATATACAGCAAGGGCAGCAGCGGTCGTCTGGCTAAAAACAAATTTTGCTTTGACCACAGGTGCGTTCAGCATCAGATGTGTACACCACACCACCACCATGATATTGGTAAGGATGGTAAAAAAGGTAAAGTAACGAATGATGGTTTCGGGAATGGATGCGCTTCGGTTGAGTATGATCAGATAAAACTGAGCAAACAAGGCAAACCAGCCAATAGCTGAGATGATAACCGGAAGTAATTGTTTTGACCTGGAATTATTCATAGTAATTTTCGTCTTCGTAAAACCTGAGCTTGTTTTTAACAAGGGCTAATTCATCACGGAGATTTTCTACGCGCTGTAGAAGGTGGGAAATTGCATCAAGCCCTTCAAAGTTAATTTCGAGATCATAGTGCAGGTGTATCATTTTTTCAACATCCCTGATTTGTTCACCGGCAAGAAACCGGGTTTCTTCCACGGTGATTATTTCAACCAATCCATAATCATTCAACAAGTCAATAAATGAATATTCAATGTTGCAGGTTTTACAAAAGTGTTCTAAAGGAATAAGGTTCTCAGTTGCCATGATTTCCAAGTTTTGATAATTCCCTGAATAATTCTTTTTCCCTTTCTGTAAGGTTTAGAGGAATTTGAATTTGCCAGGTAATGTATAAATCTCCGGATTCTCCCTCCTTCTTATATACCGGAAATCCTTTTCCCTTAAGCCTGACCTTTGCGCCATTCTGGGTTTCCGGAGCTACAGTAAGCCTGACTTTTCCATCCAGAGTATCAACCATAACCTCTCCGCCCAATACAGCTTTGTATAAATCCAGATTCGCAGTAGTGAATAATTTATCTCCGTCACGCCTGAAGCGAGGATGTGATGCAATGTGAAAGGTTATGTACAGGTCGCCGTCAGGGCCGCCATTAATTCCTTTTCCTCCGTAACTTTTGATCTTAATAGATTGACCATTTTCAACCCCGGCAGGAATGGTGATACGGATGTTCTTTCCATTTACATTCAACTCACGCTTATGGGTTTTATATGCATCCATCAGATCAAGATTCAATTCAGCGTTGTAATCCTGACCACGGTACCTTATATTTCCTCCCCGGCTTTTACCGGATGCGGCTCCAAACATTGACTCAAAAAAGTCAGAGAAGTCATGCCCTTCTTCATTACCAAAGCCGTACGAACTTCCTGTTTCACCTCTGTATTGTTTTTGCTGCTGGCTTGCGCTTTCAAACTGCTCTGCATGTTGCCAGTCCTTACCATACTTATCATATTTCTTGCGCTTTTCCGGATCGCTCAAAACCTCATTGGCCTCGTTGATTTGCTGGAATTTATTTTTTGCAGATTCATCTTTGGGATTCAGATCGGGATGAAACTTGCGTGCCATCCTGCGATATGCCTTCCTGATCTCATCTG
>JBDSEA010000171.1:0-10174 GCA_039920305.1 Chitinophagales bacterium | reverse complement strand
CAGAATGTAGACCTCAGTAATATTAGTCAGGCTCAATTGAGTTTTAATGTTGCATACGCATACTACAGCGAATATTACTGGGATGGACTACGGGTAATGATAAGTACTGACTGTGGTAACCTGTGGGATGTAGTATATGATAAGGAGAAGGATGAGCTTGCCACTGCACCTCCAACTGACGTTCCGTTTACCCCTTCTGCGCAACACTGGCGCACGGAGGTGGAAGACCTTTCAATTTATACTGGATTCTCTAACGTGATGATTAAGTTTGAAACGGTTAGCGGACATGGTAACAATCTTTATATTGATAATGTCGCCATTAATGATAATGTGGGTTTACCATCAGAGGTGCATGAAGGTGCTGACCTCAGGCTTTCTCCAAATCCAGCCAATGAGGCAGTAAATGTTTTGTTCCGAAGCATAGAGTTGATTGAAAATGAAATCAGAATATTTAATTGCCTGGGAAAGCAGATTTTTACTACCGGGAAACAAGTTGCCATTGAAACCATTATCCCTGTTAAGGAATTTGCACCAGGTAGTTACACTGTTACCATAAATGCTGGCAGCGAGCGACTGGCAGCCGCAAAGCTGATTGTTTTCCATTGAGGAAACTGTAAAGCTTGTATCAGCATTCAGGATTTAAAAATTACCTGGGCAATTCCAACCACAATCAGCAGCAGTATCAGGGAAACAATCCAGCCAATTGCAATTTGCCTGATCAGAATACCCTCCCTCTCTTCAACCAGTCGCAAGGACCTGCCCGCCACAACAAACCCGCTGATGGAACTATGAAAAGGCAGAATTACAATAGCGCTTCTTACTTCCCGGCGTGGCTGCCAGGTAACTATATTGCTGCCTTGCTCCCGTGTGTAATCGAGAACCCCTGCGGGCAATACGGGAATTTTTCCATCAAGCACAGCATCCGAGGCTATTGGATTTCCCTCCCCATCATAAATAATCAGATAAGGCTTTAAGCTTGTTGAAATTTCCACGGCTGGTGCTTTGCCCCATACTCCCGGATCTGCGCCACTATTGAGCAGGGCTGCTGTGTTTTCAGCTAATTGAATTTGCGGGTCATTGGCATTGCTCCGGTAAGTTTGCTGAATTGTTACATACAAAATTCCACAGATAAAAGTAAAAGCTGCGGTCAGTGGTACCCATGATTTTAAAATCTGTTTCATTATTTTCATTTTACAGTGAAGAGGTTTATACGGTCAGTTTTTTCCCGTGGGATATAATTTTCTCCATTGCCTCAATATGAACCACGAAGGCTTTGCGTCCCTTTTCAGTTTTTGTATAAGAGGTGTTTGGCTTTTTGTTTATGAATTGCTTTTTGGTATTCACGTATTTTTGGCTTTCCAGATAACTGAGATTGCTCGAGAGATTCCCGTCTGTTGTTCCGAGTAATTTTTTCAGGGCATTAAAATCCAGGCTACGGTTTACCATCAGCAGCGCCATGATACCCAGCCGGATACTGTTTTCAAATGCCTTGTCAATATTTTCGAGATGCTCTTTCATTTCATCCCTGCTATTTTAACATTCCGTTCCGTGCGGAAATAAATCCAGGCGCCATACAATATGTTTACGAATCCAAAACCAATAAGCCAAAACCACATCCCGTACTCTTTCATAAAAACCCCTATCAGTCCAAAAAACAATTCGACTATCCCCAGGTATCGTATTTCGATGATGGTATGGCGGCTGGCTTGTATCATAGCGAGGCCGTAAAAAATCAGCATGGTGGGTGGTATGAGCAGGAACTCTTTTTCACGAACAAGCATCAGCACGTATATACCCCCGGCAATGAGGGGGATGAAAAGATTTAAGAACATTTTTTTCATCGCTGGCTCTAAAAAGGGTAACTCATTCCTTCTTGCCTTCATCAGGTTAAAAAAATAAATAGCTGAAAATGACAGAACCAGGCACACGATGGATGCGGCAAAGTATATTTTGATAAGATACCATTGACCAGCATCGGAGTATTTCATTTCGGGTGATTTTTCCACCATCGGATCAATCATTCCATATACTACAGCATACACTATCACACCTATAATTCCTGCGGCAATTCCTGAGAGCCCGCTGAGCGAATGGTAGATAGTTGACCGCTCCATAAGTGAACGGATCTTTCTGAGCTCATCAAGGGGCGGTTGGTTTTCCATATGATTTGAATTATGTAGTACTTTGATATGCAAAGTAAATACACAAATTCGGGGCGCGCAAATTTTTTAAGCATTTTTTTGAAAGTAACTGCTGAAACTTTACCGTTGATTGAATAATTGCGGAGAAGTGCGGAAATGAATTATTTAAGCGGTATAAAAGAAAGAGGGTTTCCCGTGCAGCCGCTTGGAAATGCAATACGGAGCCAGTTTGAGATCGTTGGGGCAACATCCGCCATATCTGCTTTTTCTGCTGAGGCTCCGGGCTGAATATGCCACCCATACCAAATCAACGGTACATGCTGATCATAAGCGAACACAGTTCCATGGGAGGTGCCTTCTTCAAATATCCAGTCGATCCACCCGGGTTTCATTGAGTAAAAAAGATCTCCGGAGCGCTCAGGATAATAGCCATTCAAAATACCGGATTGAACCGTGGGTGAGCAGGTATTCAGATTATATGCCGGTGAAGTAATACAGAGAATTCCCGGTTGCAGCATCATGAAGTCCGCGGCTTTTTTTGCAACTTCCTCATAGCTGAATTTGGTTAAACCAATGGCGGGTTTGTTTAAATAAACCTGCTGGGGCATGATAGATGAGATCCAGTTACCCTTGCCAAAAAATGAGGAGACATACTGATTAGCCTCATCCAATAAGCTATCACTCAGCATCACACCTCCGCTAAGCTTATGTGATTTGCCAAATCCGGGATTGATTGCACCGCCATGATCAGCGGTCAGAAATACAAGCACATTTTCTTTTCCCAGGGTTTCACCGAGAAGTTTTAAAAACACTTCAAGATCCCTGTCGAGGCGTAGATAGCAATCTGCCACTTCAAGTGAATTTGGTCCGAACCAGTGACCAATAAGATCAGTGGAAGAAAAACTGATACAGAGAAAATCAGTAACATTCCTCTTACCGAGCTTTTCATTTTTTATCGCTTCAACCGCAACATCCTTTGTCATCGTATTGCCGAATGGTGTGAAGGGTAAATTGCCATAGCTGTCCTTCCCGAGCTTGTGCGGGAAAACCGGCAATACCTCACCCTTTAACGGATGCTCAAATGGTGTTGTGTCGTTAGTGCACATGGAATATGCGCTGCGCGGCAGTAGAAGCTTCCAGTCAGTGCTTACGTATTCATTTATTTTTTTTGATTGATTAAATTGCTGCAGCCATTCAGGAAGCTGATTCATATACCATGTGCTGCTGATCCAGTTTCCTGTTGCTGCATCGAAGTAATATGCACCATCAGCGAAATGGCCGGCAGGCAACATTGCGCTTCGGTCTTTTTCTGCTATCCCGATCACTTTTGAAGTTGTGCTTACCAGTTTCAATTCATCAGTTACTGTGGTACTCATTAAGCGGAAAGGGGACATGCCCGTAGTGGCATTGATATTTCCCACTGTTTTCACCGTTGAATCCGTCATCACATAAACTGCCTGCTGTGAGGTCCTGTCAAAGAAAAAATTATCTACAACGCCATGAATGGAAGGTTCTGTACCTGCATAAATGGTTGAATGGCCCACCGCAGTAACCGTCAGGAAATAATTAAACCGGGCATTCTCACAGAGAAATCCCTCCTTCACCAGCCGCTTGAATCCTCCGCCTGAATACTGATCCCAAAACCGCCACAGGAGATCATAGCGCATTTGATCAACCACAATTCCTACAACCAGTTTTGGCCTGGCGAATTTTTCATGATCTGAAGAAGATTGTGCAGCCGATTGCAGTGCTGTAACAGAAAAGAGACCAAGAGCATAATGGAAAATTATCCTGACAGAAAAATATTTCATAAGATAGATTTTACAATTGACGGATAGCCATTCATCCTGAAAATTGATTCGGTGAAGCTAAGAGTGAATGATATTAAATTATAGATTGCTTCATTAAAATATTAGACCGGCTTCAATCTGTTGTACCCTACATCTGATTGTAAATTAAATTTACCGGGTTGAAAGAAAACTACTTTCCACTTGTATGTTTGAATTAAAACTTTCAGTGAGCCCGCGTGAAGCGTCTGATACTGAAGCGCTGGAGAAAATAATAAAGGATAAGCTGGACTCCACCGGCACTATCAATAACTTTCAAATTGTGCATCGCTCGATTGATGCACGAAGCCGCAGCATCAGGATCCATCTTACCATCCGGGTTTATATTGATGATGATGCAGTTCCGGATATAGTACCTTCTTTCCGCTTCATCAGTAAAACAGGGGGTTCCGTGATAATTGCAGGAGCGGGACCTGCCGGACTGTTTGCAGCCCTCCGGTTACTTGAGGCAGGGATCAGGCCGATCCTGATTGAGCGGGGTAAAACAGTAAGGGACAGACGCAGGGACATTGCTTTATTAAGCAGAGAGCATATTGTGAATCCCGATTCAAACTATTGCTTTGGTGAAGGCGGGGCGGGAACCTATTCTGATGGCAAGCTCTACACACGCAGCACCAAGCGCGGTGACGTGCTCAGGGTCCTGCAGCTATTGGTATATCACGGAGCCGGTGAAGAAATTTTATCAGATGCTCACCCGCACATTGGAACCAATAAGCTTCCCCGGATCATTGAAAACATACGTAAAACAATTTTAAGCCATGGCGGCGAAATTCATTTTGAAACCAGGCTGTTGGATCTAGTCCTGAAAAACAATCAGGTAAAAGGCATCATGGTACAGTCAGTAAAAACGGGGATGGAAATGGAACTGGCAACAGATCACCTGATTCTTGCCACAGGGCATTCAGCCCGGGATATTTATAAATTGCTTCACGCGAAAAATATTCTACTGGAAGCAAAGCCATTCGCGATGGGTGTGCGTGCAGAGCACCCGCAGGCATTGATTGATGAAATCCAGTACCATTGCCGCACGGAAGGTGAAGTGAATGAGCTACGGAAATTTCTTCCGGCTGCATCTTACCATCTTGTTCACCAGGTAAGGGGCAGGGGTGTGTATTCATTCTGTATGTGCCCCGGCGGTGTGATCGCTCCCTGTGCAACCTTGCAGGATGAGGTTGTAGTTAACGGATGGTCACCATCCAAAAGAAATAATCCCTATGCAAACTCAGGCATAGTGATGGCGATAGAGCAGGAGGATCTGAAAGAATTTTCATCATACGGAATTTTTGCGGGGCTTCATTACCAGAAAACACTTGAGCAAATGGCATTTAAAGCGGGAGGCGAAACACAGGCAGCACCTGCACAGCGAATGACGGATTTTGTAAATAGCAAAACTTCGGGATCACTGCCCTCATCATCTTATCAGCCGGGCATTGTATCAGCCCCATTACATGAGCTTCTTCCGCCAAAGCTTTCATCAGCATTGCGGGAAGCATTCCTTGTATTTGGAAAGAATATGCCGGGATATTTTACTAAAGAGGCAGTGATTCATGGTGTAGAGTCAAGAACTTCGTCACCCGTGCGAATTCCCAGAGTTAAAGAAACCCTCGAACATCCACAAGTAAAAGGCCTTTATCCGGTTGGAGAGGGTGCGGGCTATGCCGGAGGAATTGTTTCAGCTGCTCTTGATGGTCAGAATTCAGCTGAGCGGATTGCTCAAAGAGCCGGATCAGCAGTTTGAATAATAGCCTTTAATCACTGCATCACGGAAATGGTAATAACCGTTTCATTGCCGCCAGAACTGAGTAAATGAAGCTGGTAAATTCCCGAAGGTATTTGTTTCATCCCTATTTCATTCTCACCGCGGTACACCTTACCCTGATAAACTGAAACCCCATGGTTATTGATCACATTAAGGAAATATTCCTCTTCGAAAGGATTGAACAGAATAAATGTTCCCGCGGAAGGATTAGGTGATAAAGTGAATGAAATATCGTCATTCTCTTCATCGGCCAGGCCTGGCCCCATCCGGAAGTTATTGATGATCTGGCAGTTTTGAATGGGAGAAACATAGTCATAACCATACTGAGCTTTTAATGTGTTAAGCTTGTTTCTGTAGGTATCAATAAGTGCGGAATACTGAGAGTTATAAATCTGGTTGGTGTTCTCCTGCGGATCATTTACCAGGTCATAAAACTCTTCCGTTACGGTATTGCATCCGCTCGAAATGTATTTATATTGAAATGAGCGTACGGAGAGCATGGTAGGAAAGCCTCCGTTTGGAGATTTGCCCAGGTATTCGTAGAACATTTGCTTTCTTTCTGTATTACCGGTATAGATATCATGGAGTGATATTCCATCAACATTCAGGCTGTCATATCCTATTCCCGCCGCTTCGAGAATAGTCGGTGTAAGATCAATGTTCAATGCCATTTGATCGGTGATTACTGAGTTAGGAGTGAACCATGCGGGGTAACGGATAAAAAGCGGTACGCGTGTGGAAGGGTCGTAGGCATAGCGCTTGGTATGCAGTAAATGCTCGCCAAGAAGTAAGCCGTTATCACTGTAAAATATCACCATGGTATTGTCAAGCATGCTCATGCCTTCAAGAGTGTCAAGAATTTTTCCGATGGCATCATCAACACCCTTCATACATTGAAAATACAGCAGATAATTACCGGCAATACTATCGGGCGAAATGTAAAATCCCAGATCAGGAATGTATGACGGATAATCATCAGGCCAGAAATAGTCATTGGAGGGAACAGGCATTGTTTTATTCAGGTATAAACCAGTATAACCCGGCTGTGGTATCACTTCATCATGAGTAGCCTTGTATCCGAGCCATAAAAAGAATGGCTGTGTAGCACGGCTCAGAAATGCAATGGCCGTATCAGTTTCAATATCTGTGGAATGACCTATGAGATGAATTCCCTCACCCTGATAGGCATATGTGGGATCAATATAATCATCATGTCCGCTCATGCTGAAATCAAAAGAGGGATAGGGATACCTGGCAATCCATTTACCGACCATGCCTGTGTAATAGCCATTGGCTTTTAGTACCTCATTTACGGTTGGTAATGAATCATAAACAGGGGAAGTATTGTCAATAGCACCATGATGGTGTGCGTATAAGCCGGTTACCATTGTCGAGCGGCTGGGACTACAATAGGAGGTGGTTACAAAATTATATTTGAAGTTCACCCCCTCATTTGCAATGCGGTCAATATTGGGTGTTTTGAACCATGCAGGTGCACCATTACAGCTATAGGTATCAAACCGTGAATCATCCATCACAATCATAAGGATATTGGGCTTACCGCCGCCCGACTGGGTAGTAACCATTACCTCTGAGGTCCAGATATTTAAGTTAAGCTTGCAGGTGCTCACCCTGATGGTATATATTGTACCGGGCAGCAAACCCGTTAATACAATATTATTGATGTCAGTAGTTGCAAAATATTCCGGTGGAAGATTGTTGTAGCTGTATTGGACGCGGATAGAGTCGTAGGGGCATGATGCAGTAAGGTCAATCTTGATGGAGGTTGCGCTTTGCGCAACGGCACTTTCCAGAACGGGCAGGGTACATAATCCTGTAGTTCCGCTTACACTTTTGAAAGGACTCTTGTTTCCATCCGCGCATAGGGCATTTACTGCGAACTTATACATTGTACCTGGGAGAAGACCATTGAAGGTGTACGATAAATTATTACCTGCAGAGATGGGTGTGCTCCAGGCCTCACCATTCTTTTTATATTTCACTCTGTATTTCGTGGCATTGGGAAGTGCCGACCATTTTAAAGTGGCGCGGCAAGAGGTAATATTTATCAGCGCAACCTGGGCCGGAGGATTAGTACAATTCTGAGCCTGAATAAAATGGCAGCATATAATTGAGATTATTGCAAGTATAATTTTTTTCATCCTGTATATTAATTATTGGATTAAAAGCACTGGTGAAAGATAAATGCCGTGGGTTGTAAAAGATTCATAAAAAAAACGGTCGTAAAGATCGGTTTTTTTTCGGTTCATGATTAAAATAAAAAATAATTCCGGATCATGGATTTCACTGCGATGTATTGATCAGCTTTCCTGAATGCCGGTTAAAAAAAACTTTGTAGCTAAACCATGCAAAAAAGGGGGCAGCAATCACATCAACAACGTAATGAACATGCTGAATTAGAACGCAAGTAGCTACTGCGATCGTAATAAGCAATAAAAAAATCTTCAGCCACCGGTGAGGAGCGCAGAGGAATAGCAAAAACAGGGTGGCAGTATGTCCGGAGAAAAACAGGTCTTTTGTAATCGGTTTTCCCCCATAGCCAATGGAAGATACAAAGGGATCATTAAGGAAGATTAATTCAGGCGGTTCATTCAGGGGAATCAGCCAGATGCAGAGTATCCGTATGATCAGCAGGAAGCAATAAGACTGCAATGTCCGCAGTAATAACAGGGGATATCCGGTCAATGTGATTGCAGTTATTATCAGAGCGGAATAGATAAAGGTAAATGTGATGAAGGAAACATCCCTTGCAGGTATGAGCCGGAGCAGTGAATCCTGCAGTACCCAGCCTTTTCGCTGTTGAATGAAATTAAAAAAGCCGGGTAGAAGAAACATGATGATAATAAGTACGGCGACAGAAGCAAATAATTGAAAGCTGAAGGCAGGGCTACCCCGGCAATCGCTCCATGACTTTTTCAAAAACATTTCATTTCTCATCACAACTCCCTTTAGACCACCGGAATTTCAATCCGGCTTCTTTACATACAAACCACCTGCTATTTTCTCAACCAGTGATTTTGGTGCAAGGCGTGCCGACAGAGCACTGATCTTATTTGTGAAGCCCGGTATGATTTCAGCTTTCTTTCCAAACATTCCCTGAATACCAATCTCGGCAACGCTCCCGGGTGTCACGCTCATCTTATCAGAAAGCATTTGCATGTGCAGCATTTTTGCCCTCTCCACAAAATTGGTTTTCGTGGGTCCGGGTGAAATGCAGCTTACCGAGACAGAAGAATTTTTTAACTCACGCCGCAATCCACGCGAAAATAAAAGGACAAAGGATTTTGCAGCCGCGTACAGTGTAAGAGTGGGAACAGCCTGGTAGGCTGCAGTGCTGCAAACATTTAAAATGTATGACTGCTTTTGTCTTTTTAGTTGGGGGATAAGCAGGTGAGTAAGATTCACCATCGTTGTAATGTTCACTGCAAGCATCTCATTTTGTTCCTGCAGATCCAGTTCTGAGAAGTTTCCCCACAGGGCATAACCGGCATTGTTGATGAGTATCTGCACTTCAAACTTTTCTTCTTCTATCCATTGAAAAATTCTTTGGGCAGCACCAGGCTTTGAAAGATCTTCCTTGAGGTAATGCACCTCTGTTCCAAATTTATTTTTTAGATCACTTGCAAGCTCAGCCAGTAAAATATCTGTGCGGGCAACCAGCAATAAATTGATTTTTCTCCCGGCGAGATTTTCAGCAAACGCTTTTCCGATCCCCTTGCTTGCACCGGTGATTAACGCATAAGCCATGGGGATAAAACAAATTGGAAAAAGGTGAGGATTACTTATCGCACCACCCGCTGAAAATGATGATAGATGGGCGTCTTGCTCTTTTCTGATTTGGGCTTGAACTTACCGGCAATGATGGGGAAATAAAACATCCTGCGCTTGCTCGCAACTCCCTTTACGGTGGCCAATGCAGCCCGGTGCCACACCCGGCCATGATGCACGGTGAGATCGCCGGCCTTGGTTTCCACTGCAAACTCATTCTTATCATCACGGTTATCTATAAAATGCTTCTTGCGAAAAAAGAAATCATAAATGTTTTGCTTGTGCGAGCCGGGCAGAATGCGCAAGCCCCCTTTCTCTTTTGGAGAATCATCCAGGCTGATTCCAATATTAATCATCGGGTCTAAGCGAAACCCTGCAAACAAGTCACGCATCCCGTCAGTATGCCATCCAAGCTTGGTAAGCTGGCTTTCATCCACATTCACATAGTGGCTGATTACCAGCCCGTCTTTTTCATACTCCCCAATTCTGCAATCTTCCCCTATGAAACCCTTGAGCGCCAGCAGCCGGGGATCAGCGAGAAACTCATGAAGCACCTCAGAGCTGAGCGATGCAAAAGCAAACCGCTGAACGATGGTATTTCCGTTTTCATCAACCCCATACTTGATCGGAATCCCGTT
>JBDSEA010000170.1:0-4502 GCA_039920305.1 Chitinophagales bacterium | reverse complement strand
GGTCATCTGTTTATTAAAGTACTCATTGTTTTTTAAAAAATTATCATTACTCAATCTCAGCTTCACCCATCCGGCGTCAGAGGTGTCAACAGGAATAATTTCTTTCAAAGCATCATTATCATATTGTGCATGAACTACATTAAAAAAAATAAAGTGGAAGACATATTGCAGCAGCATTATCTTAATAATAAGGGAATGAGGCGGCATCAGTAGTTAGTTTCTGTTGCTGCAGTCGGCGGGATGCGAATAAAGGTCACCTTGTATTTTTCACTTGAAATACGCGTGAAAGTAGAAAGAAACGGCGCTTAAGTATTAAAATCACTTTTGTAAGTATCTATGATCGTTTTTTCTTGGACCATCTGTATTGAGCCAGGATTCTTTCATTTTCAGAATCAATAATTAATGTATTGAGCCTTTGAGGTACAAGTCTCTTCCTTTTTCGCAGTCATGATCCACCAGGTGCACGTTTTCCGGTATGAAGGGGTTTGTGATTGAAAAAACTTCCATGCCTTTTTATTTGACCTGAATTTTTTTTCTGATTTTGCATCAAGCTGTATGTGACCCTGCTCGAACGCATAGATGCCGGTTTTCTTTTCATCACGTGCTTCCAATGCCCTTAAGCCCGGGGTCATCATCAGCCCGGAAGCAATAAGCACCCTTACTTTATTGATGTTCACATTGCTCCAATTGCTGCGTGGTTTGCGGGGGGTAAAGCGGATCGTATAACGGTTCTCATCAATTCTTCTCGTGATGCCGTCAATCCAACCAAAGCAGAGTGCCTGGTCAACTGCTTCAGAATAACTAATTCCTTTTTTGCCTGAATGCTTCTTGAAGAATCCAACCTGGTGTTCAATAGCTAAATCATGATTCGCTACAAGCCATTTTCTGAATTCGGCAGAGGTTTTATAGTATGTAACTTTCATTCATTTGTAAGAACAGTTATTCTTTTACAAAAATCATTGAATGTTGAGCAGTATTGCTTAATGAACTCATGATATAAACACCTGGCATAAGTTCTTTTACCGGGAATAGTACCTCACTGATTTTGTTACTGGCAGGCAGGAATATGTTTTTTTCTATTCTCAAAATTCCTTCCATATCGCGGATGGAGAGCTTCACCTCGCCTGTGAATACCGGGGGGAAATGCGCAGTGAGCGTTTCAGCGACAGGATCAGGTGAAAGGGTGAAGCCATTTGGTTCATCTCTTGCCGGGACCTCAAGATAAATGGTGTCAACGTTCAGCAAGCTGCAGGGGATAATGGTATCATTCGCCGGATCATCGCCGACAGCCAGTCGTATGCTGTCAAGTTTGTAGCGAAAGTCCTGAATGAGGGATGAATAAGCAGGATTGAAGATCTGATTGGTATCTTCTTTAGGATCATTTACCAGGTCATAAAATTCTTCAGTAACCTGGTCGCATGAAGACCAGATGTATTTATGCTGAAGGCTGCGTACGCAACGAAAATCAGGGATTTTTTGAGTGGTGTCAGAAAAATATTCGAAGAGAAATATCTTCCTCGGCTGTTCCTGCATAGCTAATGCACGCAATGAAACTCCATCATCATTAAATGTATCGGTAATGCCTGCGGCGTCTAAAAAGGTCGGGAATAAATCAATGTTAAGCGCGAATTGATCATTGATGACTGTATTCGGTGCAAACCATGCCGGATAGCGGGCAAAGAGCGGCACATGCATCGATTCCTCATATGCAAGTCGCTTCTTCTGCATGTGATGCTCACCAATAAATACTCCATTATCACTGGTATAAATTATGAGTGTGCTGTCAAGCTGATTTGAGCTTTCGAGAATCGAAAAAATGGAATCCAATCCAACTTCCACTCCAATCAAATCCTCGTAGTAGCGTTGTATTTCATCAACACATCCTGCAGAATCTGACAAAAACTCATTATCGTAGTATATATAACTGGGATAGTTTTTCGTGTAACCCTCAAAATTTGTAGGGAACGGGACCTGTTCATCATGATAAGCATTTTCGTAACCGGGGAAAGCCACATAATTAGGGTGCGGAGCCTTGGTACTTAGCATTAAAAAGAAGGGCTTTTCCGGTGGAACAGATTCCAGAAAATGAACCGCATAATCGTTTATAGCCACTGAAACTTGTTCAGGGATCAGAGTATCTACGCCATTGAGGTTAAAAACCTTGGGAAGATAAGTTCCTTTCCCATCATATGCACACCAGTAATCGTAATCAGCTGATGGAAAGGTTTCAAATGAATTCAGGAATTTTCCTACCAAGCCGGTATAATATCCGTTTTCACGCAGAATTCGTGCAATCGTAAGTGTAGAAGTATCATAGGGCTGGAAATTATCAATAAATCCATTGTGGTGCGGATATTTCCCTGTAAAAATAGATACCCTGCTTGGCTCGCACAATGAAAGCACTACATAGTCCTTCTTGAAATTTGCTCCTTCATTGGCAATTCGATCAATAGTAGGGGTTACAAACCATGATGGCCCGCCTGTAGCAGCATAATCCTGGTAACGCGCATCATCAAGCAGCACGAGCAGGATATTGGGCCTGGTATCGTTTTGCGGATAAACATTTTGAATGAATGCTAAAAATATTAGATTCAGGAGGATAAGAAAGGTGGAAAGTTTTTTCATGGTATCTGCTAAAAGAAATAGAGCCTCAAAAGTAAACCGGATTTCAATTCCATTTAGGTCAATAATTATTGAACGATGAATGTGTTAAAAGGGACATACTTAAAATAAAAAGCTGGCACAAGAGCGCACCAGCTTTTTAAAGCAATAATCCTTATTAAGAAATTATTTCATTCCCCATATTTCGATACGGGCTTTGTCATTCTCACCGGTAGGAACGGTTTTGTACTGGATAATAATCTTTTTAATAGCCCGGTTTTGTCCATCAAGATCAATCACACGGGTGTGATCACCTGCATTGATAAGGTTGCGAACTTCGATTTCCTGCCTCTGTTCATTTTCAAAAACCACTGTAAGGTCAGTAATTTCTACGGGTGCATCCGTAACTTTTAATTTAATAGCCTTGAAATGATCGGCACCTGTTACAAGTACTTCGTCACGATCCATTTTAAGGTTAGCAACAGTTTCTGCAATCTTATGCCAGCCAGCTGTGTTATCGGTTTCAACGGCTACTTTCTGTGCAGTTGCAGTATATCCAAGTGCCACAATGGCTAAGACGGCAATTAAAATTTTGTTTTTCATTTTTATGTTTTTAAGTTAATAATAGAATTGCCCTTGTGAAAATTGTGCCATACTTTTTTACCCTCACATTATTGATTTCCTTCAATTTTGAGATGTAATGATCATGAATATTCCAAAACAAGTCATTAAAATTTCCTGATTCTGTATCCGTTAGTTAAGTTATTAACTGATGTTACGCAATGAAAGATCATTTAAGCTGCATGAGGTGTTGATAATTGTTTGAGTGATAGCCACGCCTGTTGTGCAGCCGGGATCCATATTTTGTTTTTCAAAGCAAAGTGATTTTGATTACATCTCACTTGTAATCGTTCCAGTTTTACGAATGCGATTAATGAAGCAATAAAATGGCTGATCTGCGTGTTGATGGTATGAGTGGGAGATTTACCAAAAGCA
Source organism: Chitinophagales bacterium (assembly GCA_039920305.1). Lineage (GTDB taxonomy): Bacteria > Bacteroidota > Bacteroidia > Chitinophagales > UBA10324 > DASRAJ01. Next base: position 905 of record JBDSEA010000170.1, on the reverse strand, counting down.
GTATTGCTCTTTAACGACTTGTGATACTGTTCTACTTTCCATCGTTTTTTATAGATCGTAGTGATTTGATCAAACGTCAAGTTCTGATCGCTGCAAGCCAGATAGAGCGCGCCGGTACTTCCATCTCCGTTTTTGAAGACTTGTTTAGTGACCAGCAGCGGAAAGTCCAACTGCTCGACATAAACTGACACGGCGCACTCTTCCAGCTTTAAGGATTTGATACTTGTGTAATGACCTTGTTGTTTATCCTGCTTGCTCAAAGCTACTTTACGGTTTTCTTTTATTGCCATAATAAAATCTACCCTGCAATGCTGCTTGACCCAATTCATATTTTGTGAGGAAGAATACCAACTATCATTGAGGACATACCGAAAATAAAGGTTGTCACAGGCTTGCAATATCATGTCTCGATAGTATTCATTCTTGGTCTTTGCACTTTTATATCTCTTATTGCCTTGACCTTGCGATGCCACACGATCCTTAACAATAAATTCTACACCCACTGGCAAACTCATCTCTTTGCTATGATATAGCGCGCTCATGAAATTTATTCCTTTCACACTGCGGCCTTTGGTGTGATCGAAATGCCAACTGACCAACCCGTTAACATCGGTATATGGTTTTTCTTGTATTGAATCATCGAAGATTAAAACCGCATCGTCACTGCTCATCTCTTGACACATCGGCTTTACATGTTTCCATAATTGTTTAGAATCAATACCACCACCCGATAACATTCGCGTTACCTGATCATGTGTGATTTGCTCATTCAGCAACGCCGACAAACCCGTGGCTGTCGTTTGCTTTGGACAAATAATCAAATAGTCCGTGTACAAGTCAAGTAAATGTTCATTTATCATGGCTAAATTTACCAAATGTTTCAAACCGTTGCGTAACATCAGTTA
>JBDSEA010000169.1:0-3689 GCA_039920305.1 Chitinophagales bacterium | reverse complement strand
AGGATGTCATGACCGGACGTGACACTTTTGTGATCATGCCCACCGGCGGTGGAAAGTCCTTATGCTACCAGCTTCCTGCAATCATGCTCGATGGAACTGCCGTGATCATTTCACCCTTGATTGCCCTCATGAAAAATCAGGTGGATGCCATCCGCGGCTATAGCAGCAAGGATAATATTGCTCACTTTCTTAACTCATCACTTACCAAGGCACAACAGAAGCTTGTAAAGAAGGATCTGATGAAGGGAGAGACAAAAATGCTTTATGTGGCTCCTGAAACATTGACCAAGCAGGAAAACATTGACTTCCTGAGCGGCCTCAAAATTTCTTTCGTAGCTGTTGATGAGGCGCATTGTATTTCAGAGTGGGGGCATGATTTCAGGCCGGAATACAGAAAAATCAAGACCATGGTGGAGAGCATGGGGCATCGAATTCCGGTAATGGCCCTAACCGCGACAGCAACTCCAAAGGTTCAGAGTGATATTCTTAAAAACCTCGGGATGATCGAGCCCGGAATTCATATTTCCTCTTTCAACAGGCCTAATCTCTATTATGAAGTTCGTCCGAAAGGAAAAAAAGATGAATGCATAAAGCAAATCGTAAAATTCATCAAGGGGATGGCGGGGAAATCAGGAATTATTTATGTGTTGAGCCGAAAATCAACTGAAGAACTGGCGGAAAATTTATGTGTGAACGGCGTTAAGGCGGTTGCCTATCATGCCGGGCTTGACGCTGCGTTGCGCTCAAAGCGGCAGGATCAGTTTCTTATGGAGGAAATTGATGTGATAGTGGCCACCATCGCCTTCGGGATGGGAATTGATAAGCCCGATGTACGCTTTGTAATTCATTACAACATTCCCAAGTCCCTTGAAAACTATTACCAGGAAACCGGCAGAGGTGGACGAGATGGTTTAGAAGGTAAATGCATCGCTTTTTACAACTACCATGATATTGAGAAGCTCGAAAAATTTATGCGTGACAAATCGCAGAACGAGCGCGAAATGGGCGGTCATCTGTTAATGGAAACAGTTGCCTATGCTGAAACTTCTGTATGCAGAAGAAAATTTTTACTGCATTATTTCGGTGAAAACTATGGTAAAGATGAATGCGGCAACTGCGACAACTGCCTTCACCCGAAAGAACAAACAGAGGGGAAAGAATATGTGCACGAACTCCTGCAGGTTGTAAAAGCCATTCAGGAAAGCTTCACCATTGATTATGTAGTGGATATTTTGTGCGGCCATAAGCACAATCAGGTGATGATGTTCAACCATCACATGATTGATGCATTCGGTATTGGGAAAGATCATGATGATCACTTCTGGAATTCGGTGCTCAGGCAGGCGCTTCTTCATAACCTCATCATTAAAGACATTGAGAATTATGGTGTTATTAAATTAAGTGACAAGGGAAGGAAATTTCTCGAGAAGCCTTATTCAGTAATGATCTCCATCAATCATGACTTTGATAATCTTGAAGACTCTGAGCCATCCGGTGGCGGAGGTGCACTGGATCCTCAATTATTGAAAATGCTGCATGAGGTAAGAAAATCAGAAGCGGCAAAAGTTAAACTGCCTCCCTATATTCTTTTTTCTGACCCTTCCCTGGAAGAAATGGCAACCATGTACCCGACCACCATTGATGAGCTTATCCGCATCAGTGGAGTTAGCAAGGGCAAGGCGGAGAAATTCGGAGACCCGTTTTTGGATCTGATAGATGGCTATGTGGAAGAAAATGAGATTGAGAAACCAACAGAAATGCTGGTTCGCTCAGTGGTGAATAAGTCAGCGAACAAAGTTTACATCATTCAAAATGTTGACAAAAAAGTTCCCGTGGACCTGATAGCAAAAGGCAAAAACATGAAGATGGAAGAGCTGCTTGTAGAAATGGAATCTATTGTTTCTTCCGGCACCAAGCTCAACCTGGATTACTACATCAATGATGTGATAGAAGAAGATCGACAGGAAGAATTATATGATTATTTCCGGACTGCCACGTCTGATTCAATTGATGATGCTGTAAATGTTCTGGGAAAAGATAATTACACCTGGGAAGAAGTGCAAATGATGCGGCTGAAGTTCTTAAGCGAGGTTGCACATTGAAAGTGAATTGGAGAGGTGTATAATTTTAAGGTAAAAGAACATGGCTTGATAATGATTTCTGTTAAGGCAAGGAATGAAAAAGGTTAGGAAAAATGGTCTCCGGAAGACTTAAAAGATTCCTGCTCGATGCTCAGGTAGCTTTTTTCGGGTATATGAATATTCTTTGCTGATAATCAAATTATTTAATGAAAAAAATCCTCATTGCTTTCGGTATATTTATCTTTATAGTAATAGCCGCAGCCATCCTCATTCCTATCCTCTACAAGGACAAGATTGTTGCAAAAGCAAAGGCAGAGATCAATAAATCACTGAATGCAAAGGTGAATTTCAGCGGCTTCGATCTCACAATCATCAAAGGTTTTCCTAACCTAACATTTTGCATGGATGATTTCAGCATCACCGGCATTAATGAATTTGAAGGTGATACGCTTGCCTTTATCAAGGCACTGGATGTCCGCCTCAGCATCTGGGATGTAGTCGGCAGCTCGCAAATGAAAATAAAATCCATTTTCCTCGACCAGCCATTTATCAATATTCTGGTTTTGAAGAATGGCAAGGCGAACTATGATATAGCAAAACCTGCTGCAAGCACTTCAACAGGTTCAACGGGAAATTTCAGGCTTGCATTACAATCTTATACAATCAGCAGCGGAAGAATTATATATGATGATGAGTCAGCCGGATTGAAATTGAAAATGGAAAATCTGGATCACTCCGGCAGTGGTGACTTTACACAAGACCTGTTTATACTGAAAACGAAAACAACGGCTGATAAAACTTCGGTATCGCTTGGGGGTATAAAATACCTGAGTGAAGCGAAAGCAAAACTCGATGCCGATCTTGAGGTGGATATGAAGAATTCCAGATACACCTTTTCGGAAAATGAGCTTACGCTGAATGAGCTGGTAATGGGGTTTGATGGATGGGTTGCAATGCCCGGAGAAGACGTAAGCATGGATTTGAAATGGGATGTAAAGCAAAACGAATTCAAAAATTTCATTTCAATGATCCCCGGTGTTTACTCATCAGGATTCAATGATGTAAAATCATCGGGCAAGATGGCATTGAATGGTTTTGTAAAGGGGACATACAATGAAAAAAAGATTCCTGCTTATGCATTAAATCTGAAAATTGACAAGGGGATGTTTCAATATCCCTCGCTGCCCACTGCAGTAAACAATGTGAATGTTGATCTAAACATCAATAACCCGGATGGTGTAACGGATCACACAGTGATTAACCTTAAGAAACTTCACGCTGAATTCGGAAGGGAGCCTTTTGACGCCAGGCTGCAGGTAACCACACCGGTAAGCGATGCAAATATTGATGCACTCGTTAAGGGAACGATAAACCTTGCGAACATTAAAAATATGATCCCGCTTGACAAGGGTACTGATTTGAATGGTATCATTAAGGCTGACGTAACGATGAAAGGCCGTTACTCTGCCATCCAGCAAAAGCAGTATGAAAACTTCATTGCCGCAGGAACTATCAATGTAAGCAGGATGAATTACAGAAGCGCAGATTACCCGCTTACAACAATCAATAATTTGCTGCTCACATTCAATCCTCAAAATGTTTTGCTAA
>JBDSEA010000168.1:0-3912 GCA_039920305.1 Chitinophagales bacterium | reverse complement strand
TGATGGTGATATTGATAATTTGAAATTTTCTTCAGATGGAAAATATATTTTATACACATCCGATGTAAAAGTCAGCACCACGTGGCAGGACCGAAACCCCGATCTGTCAAAAGCCAATGCACATGAGGCCAATGCGCTCATGTACCGCCACTGGAATACATGGGAAGACGGAAGTTTCAGTCACATTTTTTATGCGTCTTATTACAATGGATTAATTACTGACCCAAAGGATATCATGCGGGGCGAGGCTTATGATTGTCCGCAGCAGCCGATGGGCGGTGCAGAAGACGTGATCTGGAACGGAGCTGGTGACGGCATTATCTACGTTTGTAAAAAACTTTCGGGAAAGGATTATGCCATAAGCACCAACACCGATCTCTATTACTACAGCATTGCAACGGGTAAAACACAAACCCTTACCGCTGACCTCAAGGGATATGATACGGAGCCCATGATGTCGCCCAAAGGTATCAACATGGCATGGCTCAGCCAGTCGCGTGATGGCTATGAAGCTGATAAGAACAACATCTATATCGGTGATCTTTATGCAGGCAAGCTCTGGAATATTACAAAGGACCTGGATGAAACAGTGCAATCATTCCGGTGGAGCAACGATGCAACAAAAATCTATTTTCTCGCAGTGAAAGATGGTACAGAGCAATTATTCGAAATACCGATACCCGTTGATTTCAGCCAGATAAAAACTACTGACATCAGGCAGATTACCAAGGGTGTATTTGATATCAATGGTCTTGTTGACGAGGTGAATGAAGCAGGAACCAATTGGATGATTGCCACAAAGGCAGACATGAATCACGCTGCAGAAATTGTACGCATCAATTTAAATACAAAAGAGATACAGCAGGTAACGCAGGTAAATACAATTCTAAACGGGGAGACAAAGCAAAGCCGCATTGACCGTGTGTGGATCACCACAACTGACGGGAAGCAGATGCTTACCTGGGTTATTTATCCACCCGATTTCGATCAGTCAAAGAAATATCCTGCATTGCTTTATTGCCAGGGGGGTCCGCAGGGCGCACTATCACAGTTCTTTTCCTTTCGCTGGAATTTTCAACTGATGGCAGCTAATGGATACATAGTGATTGCACCTTGCCGCCGTGGAGTGTCGGGTTTTGGCCAGGAGTGGGAAGAACAGATCAGCACTGATTGGGGCGGACAAGCGATAAAAGACTACCTGAGCGCTTTTGATTCCATTTTAAAGTGGAATGTAATTGATAAGAACCGCTGCGGTGCAGTGGGTGCGAGCTATGGGGGCTACAGCGTGTACATGCTTGCTGGAATAAATAACGGGCGATTCAAATCTTTCATCTCCCACTGCGGCGTGTTTAATTTGAAATCCATGTACAACTCCACTGAGGAGATATGGTTTACCAACTGGGATCTGGGTGGAGCCTGGTGGAATAAGCCGCAGCCAAAAAGTTACCTTGAAAGTGACCCTATGAATTCAATTGATAAATGGAACACTCCCATGATGATCATTGAGGGCGAGCGCGATTACCGGATCCCCTATACACAGGGGCTGGAGGCATTCCAGGTGCTGCAGCTGAAAGGAATAAAAAGCAGGCTGCTTACTTTCCCTGATGAGGGGCACTGGATACTGCAGCCGCAAAATAGTGTGCTATGGCAACGGGAGTTTTTCCGGTGGCTGAAGGAAACGTTGTGATATAGTAACGAGTAGTGAGAGAAGCACGAGCTTTTTCATTTTGTGATGATGATTTTGCGGGTGAAGCAATTACCAGAATCTAAACAAAAGCGAACAGTAAATTTCTTTCTTGTCACTTTTCTTTAAAGAAAAGTGACCAAAAGAATCGCGGTTCCCGAATCGCTCCGCGCGGGAACCGCAGGCCTGCGCGCGCGAAAACGGTAAAGGCATTTAAAATCTTTTCATTTCATAATTACAAGTTTACGCGAGTAGCAATTACCATCAGCGCAAACAGTGATCAGATACATGCCCTGCGGCAACAATGAAACATCAACATCATTGGTATTTACCAAGTTTCTTCTCATAACTATGGTACCCAAATGATTGAAAATAGTGAGGGTAGTTTTTTCAGGAGAAGAATATTTTACATGCAGCACATCGCTCGCCGGATTGGGATAGATTTCAATTTGGTTCTCCTGTTGTGCTATCTCATTTACCTCCGTATAAACCCCGCAGGTGCTATCGGGCACATAGCGCCACAGGTCGTTGAAGCACGGTGACTGATCGTTAGGCAGCAGGTCATTCGTGCCGCCGAAAACATAAAAGTTGCCGGCGGTATCCTGCCATGAAACAGAGCCAAAACGACTCGCAGGTCTGTTTACAGGTGAAGAAATTCCTTGCTGACCAAATATCCCTGAATGATCGCAATCCTCACCGTTAACTCTGATCCACATTTTTGAATCAGGAAATAATTTCCAGACATCACCTTGCGGCTGAATGTTAAAGTTAGCCAGGCAACTGCCGTAACCTCCAAACATCCAGAAGTTAGAACCTGTGTTCCACACACACGCGCATTGCTCTCTTGCGGGTGGATGATTTAATGTATCTGCAAGGCACAGAATTCCATCATTTTGAATGGGCATTCCCAACACGGTGCCTCCCCAATAAACCCAATTATTCTGTGCGGTAAGAAATTGCCACAGATCATCCTTAGCAACTGATCCTGCATACCCTCCAAACAACCAGAGGTTCCCGCTGCTGTCCACCCAATGCGCCTGGCAGGTGCGGGCGCTCGGGTTGTTCGTGCTGTCGGCTATGCCGAGCGTTCCAAAGCTGCCTAACTGCCCCGGCAGTGAATCGCCCTTCATCCACGTCCATTCATTGGTGGCGATGTTGTAGCGCCACAGGTCGTTGTAATACGTAAGTGAATAATGAAGAAAGCCGCCGAAAAGCCACAAGTCTCCGTTAGCATCTGTCCAGGAATTTGCCTGAGCTTTTCCGCCGGGCGTGTTGGTCGAATCAGCCAATTGCTTTTGACCCCATACTGCTTGCTGGTAGGCAGAGTTTGCACCCTTCATCCATGTCCATTCATTTGTGGTGATACTGTATTTCCACAGATCATTTAATATGCCTGTACCAAACGTGCCATTATCATTACCATATCCTCCAAACAGCCAAAGGTTTCCCGAAGAGTCTACCCACGAGGAGGTCATGTAACGCGCACCCGGGTTATTGCTGTTATCAGGTACGCCAAGGATACCATAGACGCCATAACTAAACGGTGCATTGCTGCCTTTCATCCATATCCATTCATTGGTCGCAGGGGTGTATTTCCATAGTGTATTATAAGGCCTGAATCCACCCTGTGAGGTGAAATTCGCTCCGCCGAAAAGCCAAAAGTTTCCGTCATGATCAGTCCATGAACAGGATTGATACAGTCCCGGAGGTTTATTTACTAAATCAGAAATGCCTTGTGTACCAAAGATACCGCTGCTGTTGGGAATGCTGTCTCCGCTCATCCAGGTCCATTCGCCGGAGGTTTGAGCGGTGAGTAGTAGTGAGTATTGAGTAACGAGTAGTGAGAGAAGAAGGTGCTTTTTCATTTTGTGATGATGATTTTACGGGTGAAGCAACCTTGATCAGTGCAAACTGTTATTAAGTAAATGCCTGCCGGTTCATTGAGTTTTCCACCCGAAATATCATTAGTTTTTTCATCGGTATAAATTTGGATTTTAAAATTATATAAAAAAACCTTCAATAAATAAAATCCTATCAGAACCCTTATACCTGAATCACCTTCAACTACTATGTTTTCTGCTTTCAATTCTTCTTTCGTTCTTTGGCTTTGGAAATGAAGAATTTTTACCTGAAACTATATTGTTCCATTTTATTTTGCGCTGCCTTCAGCCTGTCCGGGGCACAGCCTGTTGCAAGCTTCTCCTGGAGCACTCCCGGGCTGCTGTGTG
>JBDSEA010000167.1:0-4677 GCA_039920305.1 Chitinophagales bacterium | reverse complement strand
TGTGATCTGCAGAACTTTGCTTTCGAGCATGGATTGCAAAAGACACGAAGTGAATTTCACCGCAGGGAATTTGAACCCGTTGACATCGGGCCCCACATCAAGCTGCACATGACCCGTTGCATTCTGTGTTATCGCTGCACCATGGTGGCAGATCAGCTCACTGAAGAAAGAGTGCACGGAATTTTGTGGAGAGGGGAGGCATCGGAGATTTCCACCTATATTCAAAAAGCTATTGAGAATGATTTTTCTGGAAATATGATAGATGTATGTCCTGTGGGTGCTCTTACTGACCGGCATTTTCGATTCCGCAACCGCGTGTGGTATTTGAACCCGATGAGTGCCCACCGGAATTGTCCCCATTGTACAGGTAAGGTTGTGTTGTGGATGCGCGGAGATGAGGTTTACAGGGTAACCGGAAGAAAGGATGAATATGGAGAGGTCAGAGAATTTATCTGCAATGAATGCCGCTGGGATCGTTATGAAAAAACAGATTGGGTGATCGAAGGCCCGCGTGAATTCGAAAAGTGGAGCGTGATCACTGCAAACAAATATGATGATGATACAGTTGAATTGCCTGACGATCTTTACTCAAAACTTGATAATGAAAAGTGGAATGAATTTGAAGGAGTAACCTGATTATTTTTGAGAATAAAATTTTTCATACCTGATAAATATTGATAAGATTCTGTGGCTATCCTTCTTCCTTCTTTGATCCTTATTGTGGTGATTTTTTCACTTACCATGCTCGTGGCATTGTATTCTACTTTTTCTGAGCGGAAAGTTGCCGCCTTCATGCAGGATCGCCGGGGCCCCAACCGCGCCGGACCCGGAGGAATTTTTCAGCCGCTTGCCGATGGTGTTAAAATGTTCATGAAAGAAGAATTTATACCGGTTGCTTCCAACAAGTTTCTTTTTGTTCTGGGACCCAGCATAGCCATGACGGCTTCCCTCATGACCAGTGTGGTCATTCCATGGGGGCCCGATATTACACTCTTCGGGAAAACTTTTGCGTTGCAAATTGTTGACCTTGACATTGGAATGCTGTATGTTTTTGCCATTGTCTCTGTCGGCATTTATGGGATCATGATTGGTGGCTGGGCTTCCAACAATAAATTCTCCCTGATGGGAGCTATCCGTGCATCCTCACAGGTAATCAGCTACGAATTGGGAATGGGACTTTCAATCATTGCCCTGCTGATGATGACAGGCACACTGAGTCTGAAGGAAATCACAGAGCAGCAGCATGGGTGGCACTGGAATGTACTGTATCAGCCGGTTGGATTTTTACTTTTTCTCATCTGCGCTTTCGCCGAATGCAACCGTACACCGTTTGACCTTCCGGAATGTGAAACGGAATTAGTTGGAGGCTTTCATACAGAGTATAGTTCGATGAAGCTTGGATTCTATCTCTTTGCCGAATACATTAACATGTTCATGTCAAGCGCAGTAATGAGTGTAATATTTTTTGGGGGATATAATTACCCGGGTATGGATACTGTAAATGCTGCAGTGGGCAACACTATTGGTCCACTGATTGGATTCATTGTCTTCTTTATGAAAACCGCATTCTTTATTTTCTTTTTTATGTGGGTGCGATGGACCATCCCGAGGTTCCGGTATGATCAGCTAATGAATTTAGGATGGAAGGGATTGATACCCCTTGGTATTTTAAATTTGATTGCAACAGCAGCAGGTTTGTTAATATTCAAACACTAATTAAAATGCAGGCATTAACAAACAGAAGAAAAATACTTGAGCAGCGTAAGATGAATCTTGCCGAAAGGCTTTATTTACCGTCAATTGTAACCGGGCTTTTAATTACCATTAAACATTTTTTCAAAAAGAAAGCAACCATTAATTATCCGGAAGTAAAGCGGCCTGTACCTGTAACCTTTCGGGGCCTGCATGTTTTAAAAAAAGATGAGCTTGGCAGAGAACGTTGCACCGCCTGCGGCTTGTGCGCGGTTGCCTGTCCCGCCGAAGCCATAACGATGGAAGCAGGAGAGCGAAAAGCGGGCGAAGAAAATTTATACCGCGAAGAAAAGTATGCAACCAAGTATGAGATCAACATGCTTCGCTGCATCTTTTGCGGGTTTTGTGAAGATGCATGTCCGAAAGAAGCAGTTTTCCTGGAAACAACTTTCGCACCTGCAAACTACAACAGAAACAATTTTATTTACACCAAGGAGATGCTGACCGAGGGTGCGATACGTGAGGAAATTGTTTCACCTTTAACCACATAAAAAATGGGGCGGAAACACCGGTAAAGAGAATAATGATTACCGATAGTAAGTATTACATGATTCAAATGCTGCAAAACACTGAGAACAGATGCTCGCTTCTTCCTTTTACTTCCTCGCCTTCATCACCATATTCTTTGCGATCATGGTGGTTTTATCGAAGAACCCGGTGCACAGTGTTTTGTATCTTGTACTAACCTTTTTCGGAATTTCAGGGAACTACATCTTTTTTCTTGATGCTCCATTCATAGGCATGGTAAATATTATTGTGTATGCCGGCGCAATCATGGTTTTATTCCTGTATGTAATCATGATCATGAACCTCAATGCTCAGATTGAACCAAAGAAATCCAATCTGTTCAGGATTTCCGGAGCGATTACCGGAGGTGCCCTGCTTCTCATCCTTACAGCCGTGATCAGGCAATCAGATTTAGCGGGTGCAGGCAATAACATGATTAATCATGGAAACATCGGCACCATCAAGCTTTTGGGGATGGTATTATATACTGATTACATTCTTCCTTTTGAAGTCGCATCCATACTTTTTTTAGTCGCAATGGTTGGAGCTGTGGTTTTAGGGAGGAGGGAAGAAGGGAAAATTACCATTGGTAATATTCCCTATCAGAAATGACCTTATTGAATCACTTTTTTTAGGAAAAACCTGTAATATTTATCATGTCGCAAATATTTCAAACAGTTCCAATCGCTCACTTTGTTTATTTCTGCTCAGTATTATTTTGCATTGGTGTGGTTGGAGTCATTACCCGTCGCAATGCCATCATCATTTTTATGAGCGTGGAGCTGATGCTCAATGCAGTAAACCTGCTTCTTGTTTCTTTCTCTACCTATCGTCAGGATCCTGCCGGTCAGATTTTTGTTTTCTTCATCATGGCAGTAGCTGCCGCGGAAGTGGCGGCAGGTCTGGCGATCATCACCATGATTTACCGCAATACTCACTCAGTTGACATCAATGAGTTAAGCAGGCTGAAGAACTAAGTTCTCCTCCAATATTCCCCGTGAGTCACCTCATGTTTCCGCAAACTGTAACTTATACCATTCATTTTCCATCTAAATGCTGAATGTTTAAAAGTGATTTTCACTGAGCATTCATCAAAATTTACTTTTGATATTTTCGTTCGCCTTCAAAGCAGAAAAAGTTAAAATGCCACGGATATTATTTCTCTTTTCCTTTATCATTTTTCAGATTACCGCAATATATGCTCAATCAGATAAAAGTTTCCCTGATGATCGCCCTTCATTTTTAAAATCAATTACTGATCTTCTTAATGAAACCAAGCGTGATGATGCGAAGCAAACAGCCGCGGATCTGGAAAAAACATGGCCCGCCATCAGCTCTGCAAGGCAGGGTGATATTATTGAGATTGCACAGGCAATGCGCGCGCGGAAAATGCTTACGAGTCCATATTTTCAAAAATACTTCAACAGTATTTTGGCCTTTCAGGCGAGTAAGCAGGATGATTATCTGTGGGATCAATGGAAGTCCATCACCTTATCTGTTATTTCCAATTTAAGGCAAGGGAATAACAAGAAATATGAAGACTGGCTGGACTTTTCGCTGGCTCTTTTTACAGAGCATGCGCTATATATTTCACAGGGAAAAACATGGAAGTTTGATGCAGATGATTTTGATCTTTTGCTGGAGAATAATATTCCTGTTCTTAAATTTTCAGAGGGTACCATCCTAGGGATCACAGAAGGTGACTCTATTCGCGTAGAGCAGACCGCAGGTAAATACTATCCGCTGGATAATAAATGGTCGGGCACCAGGGGAAAATCGGATTGGGTACGGGTGGGATTCGGTCCTGATGATGCGTATGTGACTTTCGGGGCTTACACCATTGATTGTTCAAAGACTGAATATTCAGTTGATTCAGTTAAGCTTTATTACGGAGCTTACAAGAAGGCAAATATTGCAGGAAAATTTTCGGACAAGATGCTTTCTCACACTACTCCCGAACATGCAAATTATCCCCGCTTTGTGAGTTACAAAAAGGATTTATCCTTTGATGACGTTGCGCCCCATGTAAAAGTATTTGGAGGGTTGCAGCTCAACGGAGCGAAGATGAATCTTGATGGTACAAGCGATCACAAAGCGATGATTAAGATTTATCGCTTCGATGGGTTGGTGGGCATCATAGCTAAATCAAGGCACTTTGATATTCAGAAAGATAAGGAGATCAATGCAGGGCAGGCAGAAATAAAGCTCGTTCTGGGAAAGGATTCAATTGTACATGGCGGAATCACCATGCGCTATAACATTGATAAGCGCGAGCTGTTTCTTTTCAGGGGTAAAAACGGAATTCAGAAATCTGCGTATAATGATTACTACCACGGGTTTGAGGAAAATCCGGAGCTGATTTACTGGGATATGAATGAGCCCGAGCTGATCATGCGCAATATTGCCGTTGGAGGAAAA
>JBDSEA010000166.1:0-20974 GCA_039920305.1 Chitinophagales bacterium | reverse complement strand
ATGGGAAAAAATTCATCAGAATCGTTTTCAGAAAAAATTCAAGGTCTGTAGCAGGATTCAACCTGCTGGGTTTCCGTTTCAGACATGAACTTTGCGAGCAATGGATAAGGGAAGGGAAATCCGTTGAGTATGTAATGGAACATTTACGGCTTGCTAATTTTGACCCGGAGTTTTACAAACAGCACGAAGTAGAAATTGTTTCAAAATTCAATTCAGAAAATAATTCCACCCTGAAGATAAAAGCACGAAGGGGAATATTTCAAAAAAAAGCATCAGCCTAACTGTTCTTAAAAACATTTTGAAAATGAAGATTTTAATAAAAGCAGGAAGCGCAATTTTAGTTGCTGTTTTGCTTGTGTTCCTAAGCTGTTTTTTCGGGAGCAGTTTTAAAATTACTCATGAAGCGCTACATAAAGCTATCAATGATAAAAAGCAAATTGATCTGATTGAGCCTGCAGTATCCGGCATGCTGAACAGGGAATATGGATCAGTATTCAGTTTTGTTCATGATTTCAAAGCCGCAATCAATAATCTTAATGATGAAAACAGAAAGCTTCAGAACTGGGATCATCTGATCTATAATGATTACACCTTTGCTGTAACAAAAAACTCTAATTACGGTTTTGTCAGTGATCATAGACTGCTTCTTCTCTTGCTGCTTCTGTTCTTAATTGTAGCCGGGAGTGCTCTCTACATCGTTCCTAAATATGCCTTTCGCTCACCGGGCATTCACAACAATCATATTTTCTTTAACAAGCTGAATGCGCTTGGGTGGATTGGAATTGTACTGGGCTTTTTGCTGATCGTTTTTTACATCCTCCTTTATTTTTATCCGGAATACATGACCAACTGGGTGATACTTGTTGATCCGCTCAGTAATTTGACCAATGGCCATGATGCGAGTCAATGGTATCTCTACGGATTTCTTTACACTCTCGCAATATTGGTGATGGGCATGCGAATGCTGCTGAAATACAGGGGTAATCTTTACCAGCAAGTGAGGACGGCAAGTGTTATATTTTTTCAGACGGCATTTGCTTTTATCATCCCTGAAATACTCGTTGCGCTAAACAAGCCCTGGCATGACTTCAAAAATATCTGGCCGCTTGACTACACATTCTTCTATGACTGGCGTGTAAGTAATTTTATTGCAGGCGGCACCCTCGGATGGTTCATGTTATTCTGGGGAATTGTTTTAATCATCGTGGTTGTTCCTGTGTTCACTTATTTTTTCGGGAAGCGATGGTACTGCTCCTGGGTTTGTGGTTGCGGAGGATTGGCAGAAACTCTTGGTGATCCTTTCCGGCAGCTATCAAATAAGTCTCTGCTTGCATGGAAAATTGAAAGAGTCTCGGTCCATTCTGTGCTTGTTCTTGCTGTAATTATGACCTCGGTTACACTGATTAATTTTTTCTCTCAATATAAAATTCTTGGCAACGAAACCCAGGAAGTGCATAAATGGTATGGCTTTCTTATCGGCTCCATTTTTTCCGGCGTTGTGGGTACCGGCTTTTATCCATTAATGGGCAATCGCATGTGGTGCCGGTTTGGTTGTCCCCTGGCTGCATATATCGGACTTGTGCAGCGTTTTAAATCACGGTTCAGGATCACTACCAATGGCGGCCAGTGCATTTCCTGCGGTAACTGCTCAACCTATTGTGAGATGGGAATTGATGTTCGCTGGTATGCACAGCGGGGCGAAAACATCGTTCGCTCTTCGTGTGTTGGATGCGGAGTCTGTGCGGCAGTTTGTCCGCGTGGTGTACTCCGGTTAGAAAATGCCGGTGAAAAAGGAAGATTTGAGTTTCATCCCATCGCGTAATTTCTTTAAATCTATTTAAGCTCAGGGTGTGATATTCAAATCAACTGCAATTTCAGAATAGACATGATTAAGTGGGCACTCCCGGGTTTTCCCTTGGTGTATTCGGGATCTCCGGAGTGGGGGGTATATTACCCGGTTGTTCCGGCGGAACACTGGGAATTTCATGGGATGGAGGCTGCTCCGGCTTGGAGGGTGGTACGTTGGGTATCTCCGGGGTATTGGGTGGTTGCATCGGAGTTTCTCCGGGCTTATTGGGTTGATTGGGATTCTGGCTGGTCATCATTGTAAAATTTTAAGTTTAAACTAATTTATGCACTCCTGCGGATACATCCTTTGTGTCCATCTCAAACAAAGGTCATCAAAGATTTTTTAATCTCGCTTGCAGGTAATACTCCCGACTGCCGCCATACTATTTTTCCTCCTTTGAAAATTTACCTCCTTAAGTATCGGTGGCATCCTTTTGCACGCACCACACCATTCTGTAAAAAAATCCACAAGCACTGGCTTGCTTCCATTGATGAGTTTATTAAATGAATTCATATATATTCTTTAGTGTGTAAATTTCTTATAAGCAGGTAATTATTTACTTCATCTTTCTTGCCAAATTATTATTTATTCCAATAGCCTGAATCCAGATAAAGTTTACTGGATTTATTTTCTTCCCGCACTATACATCAGAATTCTGTCCTTAAATTGAATCTATCGAGCTAAAAGGAGATTTACTTCCCGGCTTTCAATATATTTTCAATCCCAAAAATGTTTAATTTATTCATTTAGAATTAGATGGACTTATTATAGCTTGTAATGATTAGCCCCGGACGGGGTGCTTTAAGTTTTTATTTTAATCAGTTAAATCTTAAACAATTATGAAAAAATTGTACAGTATGCTTGTGGCGCTTGTAATAGTTCTCAGTGCCAATCTCTCATTCGCGCAAAACCACGCGACCATTCTTTTGGAATCCGGACCCTGCGACCCCATAATCCCCATCCTCTGCCCATCGGGAGTGGTAAATCCCAACCTTGCGGTGGATAATGACATCTCCACCTTTGCTACCATGAAGACCACCATTGGAATAGCCAGCTCTTCGTACCTGAAAATGGGTTTTTCTACACCTGCTCCGTCTGGTTACACTGTCGGTATTTTCCTTGATGAATCCGTGGTATTGGATGTAAATGTGCTTGCTACCATTACTCTCAAACTGTACAATTCTGCAGATCAGGTAATAAAAACCAAAACCGGTTTAACGGTTGCTGATGTCCAGATTGATGATCAGAACCGCGGCATCGCAAAGATCAAGGTGCCTTCCGGAAAATCTGCTGCAAGTGTTAAAATTACACTTGGGGGCCTCCTTCTTTTGAATAATAATGTAAATGTGTATGGAGCAACGTATGCCCCCAATAGCATAGCAGTTTATGCTGACTATGTTTTTGCTGAGGGCCCCTGCGATCCCATAGTTCCTATTATCTGCCCCGGCGGAGTCTTAAATTCCGGAAGAGCAGTGGATGCCAATCTGAATAATTATGCGACACTCACGATTCCGTTAGGCGTCGGAGGTACTGCTTTTCTTGATCTCGGGTTCACAAACGAAGGACCTGCGGGTGCTTCTGTGTATTATACACTCGGCAACACCGGCATCCTTGATATAACGCTGCTTGAGAATCTTAAGCTTACCGTATATGATGAAAATGGAAATGTAGTGAAGGAGAAGAATAATTTTACCCTTGCGGATGCCACAATCCTGGGTAGCAATAAATTCAGGATTCGTGTAAAAACGCCTGCCGGAACTTATCATATTGCCCGTGCAAGAATTACCCTTACTTCCCTTGTATCTGTATTGTCAGAGGTAAGAGTTTATAATTCATATTACAAAGGCAAGGTGAACTTTGCAAGCTATTTCCGCACAGAACAATCGGCAATAGCGCTGTCAGATGATGTGAATGTTTATCCAAATCCTGCAAGTGACCTGCTGAATGTGTACCTCAGTAATGATTTTTTGACACGTGCAGATATAGAAATTGTAAACCTGATAGGACAAACCGTTTATATAGGTAAGGCAGAATCAGGCAATAATGAAATTAACATTGCCAGATATGATAACGGACTTTATTCCCTCCGCATAAGTCAGGACGGTGAATTTACAAGCAAAAAGTTTGTAGTTCAGCGATAAGGCATTTCAGTAGATTACCATAATTGAGACTGTCTCAGTGGAGGGGGTGATGAATCTTCTTACACTTGAGACAGTCTCTTTTTATGTCTTTCATTACAGGTGCATTAAAACAGGTTCGGGTAAATATGAATTTACAAATCCTGCAGAATCGTTGTGATTCAATTGTTGATCTTGATCCTTACTTTTAAGACGATGGCTTTTTTGAAGAACTTCTATTGGTTCAATCGGATTCACTTTTTCCTTGTCATGTTCCCTTGTCGCTCTTCAGCAGTTCGGATTTGATGTGAGTGCATGAATATTTCACGATGCAAGGTTGGAGTTTGTAGCATACGCCGCAGGAAGAATTAAAAACCGATCAGAGAAATTAAGCTCGGACTTTACAAATCTCATCCTCATCTATCTTATCACCAGCATCCGTCTTGTAGCTGTTTGTTGTCCGGTTTGCAGCGTGCAGAAATAAATCCCGCTGCTGACTTGCGAAGCATCAAACACGGCGGTTTTTGTTCCCGGGGATTCGATGTCATCAATTAGAGAAGCTATTTCGTGACCCAAAATGTCGAACACCTTCAGGCTCACCTGCGATGGAGCAGCCAGGTGATACCGGATCGTTGTAGTTGCATTGAATGGGTTGGGATCATTCTGTTCAAGAAACAAACCTGTAGAAGCATCATTAACCAGTGTTGGGGAGCTCAGCCGGAATACTCCGCCGCCCGCGGTTCCGGCGAGAACATATACCGTCGGACTGACGGTGAGCGACCGTACATCAAGAGCCGTCAATCCATCATTAATCTCCGTCCAGTTATCTCCGTTATCCAATGATTGAAAAACTCCTCCTGAAGTCCCTGCAAAAACATTATTGCTGAAGTCAACGGCTATCGCCTGCGGCGTGGAATTAGTAAGTCCATTATTTATCTCCGTCCAGTTATCGCCATTGTCGGTGGACCGGAACATTCCGCCGCCATAACCGGTTGCGCCGGCGAAGAGAACATCATTTGAATTGGATGCAAGCGCAGTCATGTCAGTAAAAGTGAGGCCATTATTGGCAATGGTCCAGCTATCACCATCGTCAATTGACCTGAAAACACCGGTGCCACAGCCGGCGCTTCCGGCAAAAAGATCATCATCGGAGTTGATTGTCAGAGACCAGATGTAGGGGCAGGTCAGGCCATTATTCACCTGCGTCCAGTTATCTCCGTTATCTGTTGAGCGGTAAACACCGCCCTGGATGTATGTTCCTGCAAACACATCACCGCTTGAATTAACATCCAGTGCCCGCACATCGGTCGTGATCACGCCGTCATTTACTTCCACCCATGTATCACCGTTATCCGTTGACCGGAACACACCACCGGAGCCATCAATAAAGTCGGCTCCTGCAAAAATGTCCCCGTTGAAATTGACGGTGAGGGAGCGGATGTATTTAGCAGACAATCCATTATTGATCTTTATCCAGCTATTCCCGCCATCCTGCGAGCGGAACACACCAATGCCGAATGTTCCAGCGAACATATCATTCGCAGCGTTGACGGCAAGCGCACGCACGTCGGTGGCAATAAAGCCATTGTTTATTTCAGACCAGCTGCCGCCGGTGTCGGAAGTGCGAAATACTCCGCCTCCGAAATAGGTTCCGGCAAAAACATCCCCGCCCGAGCTTGACAGCAATGACAAAACATACAGCGTGGTCAAGCCGGTATTCACCGGGGTCCAGGTATCACCGTTGTCTGAAGAAAGAAAAATGCCATCGCCGTACGTTCCGGCAAAAAGGTTACCTGACGAGTCTGCTGTAATCGCATCTATGTTATTGGAAGTAGCAAGTGGCAATGCGGTCCATGTATCGCCATTGTCTTTTGATCTGAAAATTCCTTCACCGAAATCCGTTCCGGCGAAGATGTCACCGGTGGCATTGATCGCAAAAGAAAGGATGTATTGTCCGGTAAGCCCGTTGTTGACGGCAGCCCAGTTATCGCCGTTATCATCTGACCGGAAAACTCCGTTTCCCCATGTTCCTGCAAAGAGCTGGTCGTTTGAGTTGACTGTCAAAGCGTACACATAGGTATTTGTTAATCCATTGATCACAAGAGTCCAGTTGTCACCGTTATCTTCAGAGCGGTAAACGCCTCCTCCCTCAAAAGTTCCTGCAAAAAGCACCCCGCTGGAATTCACCGCCAGGCTGATCACATAGGGCCATGTGAACCCGTTATTCACCTGTGTCCAGCTTGCGCCATTATCTGTTGAACGGAACACACCGCCTCCCAGCGTTCCCGCAAATACATCATCATTCTGATTCACTGCCAGTGCCCAAACATTCATGCTGGTTATGCCGTTGTTGACCGGTGTCCAGGTATTTCCGTTGTCAGCGGATGTAAGAACACCGCCTCCCTGTGTTCCGGCAAAAATCTGCCCACCGGAATTTTTGGCAAGGCAATAGACATCACCCCCGTATGGCCCGTTGGTTTGCTGCCACGTTTGGGAGTATAAAAGGGGGGAGAAGGTGAGCACACAGAATACAGTGCAGAGAGTAGTGAGGATGGTTTTTAATTTCATTTGCTGGAGAAGTTTAGTTCGGAAAACGACAGATCGTCTGATCAAAAGTATTCCACTTTTTCATCCCGGAAAAATTCTCAATTTGGCTTGAGTTCTGAAAATGTGTGGCATAGCTTTCAATATGGTTGCATTTCATTCATATTTTCTCTTTGCTCCGTTGTAAAAAATATTCAGGTAATATTTTTTATTTAGTAATACCTATTTATTTTTAGTCACCAAACAAACAATATGGAAACTTCCGTGATGACTTCCAAAGGGCAAATCCCGGTTCCGGTGAAATTGCGGCGCAAGATGAACATGAAGCCGGGGAGCAGGATCGCCTTTATTGAAAAGGGCAATGAGTTAACTATCAGGGCACTGGACAAAGAGTATTTCGACTCGCTGGCCGGATGGCTGCCGGAAACCGGGGACCCATTGAGTGAGCTGATAAAGGAAAAACAAGCGGAAAAGAAGCGATGAAAAATATTGTGTTGACAGCTTTGCCATCATTGCACATTTCAAAAAAGAAAAGGGACACGAGAATGTTTCTTTGCTGCTTTCTGAAATTGCAGATGGAAGCAAGGAAGGTTTCATCTCATTGATCAATGTGGGTGAAGTTTATTACATCCTGCACAGAACATACGGGATAAAAGTAGCTGAGCAATCCATCCATGTGCTTCACAGGATGTCGATACAAATTGTTGCGCCCGACCTCGGACTCACCCTTGCTGCTGCAGTAATAAAAGCGACTCACAAAATGTCTTATGCCGATGCATTTGCAGCTGCGCTCACGAAAAAGAAAAAGGGAACGCTGATTACGGGGGACAGGGAATTCAAGATGCTTGCAAAGGAAATTCCCATCCATTTTATTTCGTGATACTTTAATGGGATGAAAGAAGGTCAACGGCTGTGGACTCGTGATGAATTGATTCTTGCAATCAATCTTTATTGCAAATTAACTTTTGGTAAAATGCATAACCGTAATCCGCAGATTCAGGAATTGGCAAAATTGATTCATCGAACTCCAGGATCAATTGCATTCAAGCTTGGAAATTTTGCGCATTTCGATCCTACACTGAAAGCGCGGGGAATTGGTGGCTTGCCGAATGCGAGTAAACTTGATGGACAAATTTGGAATGAGTTCTACAACAATTGGGATGCAGCCTTAATTGAAAGCGAAAAATTGTTAGCGAAGAAAAAGAATACTACGATTGAAAAACTCAACCACGTTGATGTTAATGAAATTTTCAAAGTAGGAATGGACAATGAACGTATGGTAAAAGTGCGAGTCAATCAAATCATTTTCAGAACGATGATTCTCGCCAATTACAATTACTGTTGCTGCATCACAGGAATTTCAAATCCTGAACTTTTGATTGCAAGTCACATTCTACCATGGAGTTTTGATGAAAAGAATCGTTTGAACCCAATGAATGGTTTAGCGTTGAATGCACTTCATGATCGAGCATTCGACAATCACTTGATTACAGTTGATGCTGACACTTACAAAATCAAAGTATCATCGAAGTTGAAAACGAAAAATGCAGTGAAGAGCATTCAACAAAATTTTTTAAAGTACGAAGGCAAAGAAATTTTTTTGCCTGATAAGTTTTTACCAGAGAAGCAGTTTTTAAGAGTTCACAATAGCAATTTTATTAGTTAGCGAAATGAGCAAGTAACTCTAAAATAATTTTCGACAAATGAAAAATAGTATTCAGACGTCAACGGCCTCAAGTCACCTATTTCTAATGTGCATAATCTCACATAATCATCCGGAATAACTACATTTTACAAGCTGGAGAAAAAGAATCAACTCAAATGCTTCTGCGTTGGCACTGTTGTAGTAGATTACCGGCATAAGTATTTTTTAACCACTAAAACAACTATCATGGAAGATCTTGAATTAAAAGGCAACTGGAACCGCATCAAGGGCAAGCTGAAAGAAAAATATGCCCACCTCACCGATGATGACCTCATGTACGAAGAGGGAAAAGATGATCAGATGTGGGGAAGATTACAGCAGAAAACAGGTAAAACTCTTGACGATATCAAGAGTGAAGTGCGTTCATGGTTGTAAGGTAAAAAGCAGTCTGATTATTGCCGGACTGTGTAAATTTTTACACTGTTTATTTTTAACCCCGTCAGCGGCTTGAAACCCTGATGGGGTTTTTTATGATCTGTGCGTTAACATTTTAATGTGATCAGGGATAAAAAATACAGGACAGGACTGTGCACCATTATTTATTTTTCAGGAGGGCTGCTTTCTGAATTGCTCCTTACGACGCTGCATCAACTCCGGAGTTATGTCTTCAATATGGGTATATATCCTTCAGGGATGAGTTTGCCTGATTTTTTCATACTGGCTCTATAAAAGTAAATTATTTCAGGCATCAGAATCCGCAATAAAACCTGCTTCGCAACCTATGCCGATTGCGGTAAAAGCCTGCTCTCAACGAGGTGGTGAAAATGAAAGGGCTTAACTGCCCGCCAGTTCACATCCATAAAATTCTCGCCGCACAAAACATAATGGTCGAGGTGAGCCCTCTTCATCTCTTTCACCACATGATCACGGAAATTGATGAAGGCAATCCACCCGCCATGGTCACGGATATCCTCATACCATTCCTCATAGTAGCAATCATCGCTCTGGTGGAAATTCAAAATGTTTTCGCCAATAAGAATAAACTTAAAAATGCCGTGGCGTGTAAAGAAATCAACAACATCCCTTTTGAGGAACATGATGTCGTTATTTATTGCATCATTCCATTCGCCAAGCATCTCGATCACTACGAAGTGATGGCTGTAATCGGCAAAAAGAACTTTCAGGTAAAGCGTAGGCGACCCGAAATGATCCCACAGGGGGTGTATGTAGAAATTGTAGATCGTATTGGTAAATTCAAACTCGCTGTATTCCTTTTTAAAGAAAGGTGAGAATTCATCTTCCTCCGAAGCATACACATCTCTCCAGTTATAATAGGGCTCTATGTCGTGCATTGCGATCGGATATAATCAAAGTGATTGCTCATTTTTTCTGATTCTTTTATTCATTTTGACTGCTGCCTCTGTATTTTCCGGTGCGCTTCCAAAACCCTTCTTACGCTTCCATACTCCATTAAAATTCCGCGGGCACGCTTGTAATCCCATGCAAAATCACCCATTAGCATCCGGGCACCACGGTCAATCAGCTTCTCGTTGGTAAGCTGCATATCTACCATTTTGTTTCCATAAACTTTGCCTGATTTAATCATTACGGATGTACTGATCATGTTGAGAATGAGCTTCTGTGCCGTGCCCGCCTTCATGCGTGTGCTGCCGGTCAGGAACTCAGGGCCTGCAATTACCTCTACCGGAAAGTCCGCAAGGGCGGCCAGCTCACTGCCTGCATTACAGGTAATGCAACCGGTAAGAATGTGATGCTCCTTACATTTTTTTATTGCCCCCACCACGTATGGTGTTGTGCCGGAAGCAGTGATTCCGATCACTGCATCGCCTGAAGAGACTTTATACGTTTCGAGATCCTTCCATCCCTGGCTCACATCATCTTCTGCAAACTCGATTGCCTGCCTTATGGCAGCATCACCTCCGGCAATCAATCCAATAATTAACCCCTGACGAACCCCGAAAGTCGGCGGACACTCGGATGCATCAACGATGCCGAGCCTTCCACTGGTGCCAGAGCCAATATAGAAGAGCCTGCCGCCCTCCTGCATCTTTTTTACAATAGCTTCTGTCAGCGACTCAATCCGGGGAATTACCTGCTCCACTGCCTCAGCCACCGTTTTATCTTCACGGTTGATGCAGGTGAGCAAATCATGTACTGACATTTGCTCAAGATTCAGGTAAGCAGAAGATTCTTCAGTAATTTTTTTCAATGATATTTCATTATTACAAAAGGCAAAGTTACAATGCTCCTTTAACGTGAATGATAACATCTTCGTTTCTTTGCGCGCAAAATTTTTTCATCCTCCATGAACCGAAAGCTCACCATCTGGCTCCCTCTTATTATGGCTGTAGTGCTTGCGCTGGGTATTCAGATTGGATTGATGATGAATGGATCGAAACGGTCAAATCTCTTTACCCGTAACAGTTCTTCCATACTTGATGAGGTGCTTGACTATGTTCAGGCGAAGTATGTTGATACGGTTAATGTTTCAGGCCTTGAGAATATAGCAGTGTCGGATGTTCTTGAACAGCTTGATCCGCATTCAACATTTATCGCCGCAAAGGATTTGACGGCAATCAACCAGGAGATTTCAGGAAACTTTGACGGGGTTGGAATTGAATTCTTTATCGTAAGTGATACGGTAATGGTGGTATCGGTAGTTTCAGGCGGCCCTGCAGAATCAGTAGGCATACAGGCAGGGGATAAGATCATCATGATCAACGATACGCTGTTTGCCGGAAAAAATATTGATGACCAGTCTGTTGTAAATCATCTCCGTGGTAAAAAGGGAACCATAGTTAAGGTGGGAATAAAAAGGAGCGGTGTTTCCCGCCTTCTAAGCATCATGATTACCCGTGGTAAAATACCGATGTATAGCGTGGATGCATCGTACATGACTGATAAGAATACAGGACTCATCAAAATCAGCCGGTTTAGTGAGACTACCTATGATGAGTTCATGGCTGCGCTACGGCAGCTGAAGCAGCAGGGCATGAGCAGGCTGATCATTGATCTCCGTCAGAACGGGGGAGGATTGCTGAGCAGCGCCACCGATATTGTTGATGAGCTTCTCGATCAGCAGAAGATCATGGTTTACACGAAGGGGAGGGTGTATTCCCGCATGGATTACAAAACGCGCATCCTTGGGGCGTTCGAAGAAGGCTTATTAGCGATACTGATAGATGAGGGGTCAGCCTCGGCAAGCGAGATTGTTGCGGGTGCCATCCAGGACTGGGACCGCGGGATTATTGCAGGAAGAAGGAGCTTTGGCAAGGGGCTCGTACAGGAGCAGTACGGACTCAGCGATGGCTCAGCGCTGCGACTTACAGTCGCAAAATATTATACGCCTTCGGGAAGATGCATTCAGAAGCCATATGATAAAAACCTGAATAACTATTATGGTGAGGTGAACGGCCGCTACCGCAATGGCGAGATAACAAGTGCTGATAGCATTCACCTGCCTGATACGGTGAGGTTTTATACTTCGCAGGGAAGGGTGGTATTTGGTGGCGGTGGAATTGTGCCCGATTTATTCGTGCCGTATGATACATCCGGAAACGGAAACATTTTTTTAAATGCAGTACTCAGCCACGGATTGATTCAGCAGTTCTCTTACAATTATTTTCATAACCATCCCGGTTTGCTCGATCCATATATTACCCCTGAGGATTTCCGGAATAAATATAAAGCCGGTGAAGACGTGTACCTGGCTTTTATTGACTATGCTGCAAATAAAAGTGTAACCGGAAATGAGGAAGATATGCAGCAGGCAAGGAATTTTGTTTCCTTACGGATCAAGGCCTTCTTCGCGAGGGAAAAATTTTCCCAGAGTACTTATTATGCAGTTCTGAATGATCATGATGCAGTGGTGCAAACCGCCCTGCAGTCAATGGAGGGAGCTGTAACTTCTTTAAACGGGAAGCGACCATAAACCTGTTCATTCCTTATAATTAATGAGTGCCTGACGGCACATCAAACGCTCGTAAAAAACCCTTCCGGATTTTCAGGAGGGTTTTATTTTAAGTAGAACAGCTTTATAACAGCACAGAATTAGTTATTCCGGCATTTATATAAAGTGTTCTTACTACTTGTGCATCGTGTCAGGTACTACCATCATGGTGTCAGGTGACATACCAGGCATGGGATCCACCATCTGCGTGGCTTCATTTGCTTCGTTTCTCATTTCAGCGCTATCTTCCATAGCATCTTCATGGGTTGATTCACAGCCATTGAATGCAAAAGCAGCTGAAGCGAAAAGAACTAAAAAAACTTTTTTCATTTTGTTTGAAATTTTTGGTTAGAAATTGCGGTGGCGAAGATAATCAGTATTGTTACAAAAAGTTAGCCCCGAGCTATTTTTTTCTGAACAGTAAATTGATCGGAACACCTGTTAACGTAAACAACTTGCGCAGCTCATTCTCCAGAAACTGGCGGTAATTATTCCTCACATCATTCGGGAAGTTGGTATAAAAAACAAAGGTGGGAACACGGGCAGGCACCTGTTCGATTCGCTTTACCTTAAGCATGCTCCCCCTAACCATGGGGTGGGGCTGCTGTTCAATCCGCAGCAGCATCTTTTCATTCAGCTCATTGTCATCTACCCTACGTTTTTTATTTTCAAATACCGCGATTGCGGATTCTATCACTTTGAAAACGCGTTGTTTTTCCAATACTGATGTAAAAATGACCGGCACATCACTGAACGGGGCTATCTTTTTCCGCAATGCCTCTTCCAGGCTTTTCATTGTGTTGGTTTCTTTCTTTACAAGATCCCATTTATTGATCGCCAGCACAAGTCCTTTTCTCTTTTTTACAATCATGGAAAGGATGCTGAGATCCTGGCTTTCAATTGGCGACTGCGCATCAATCATCAGGATGCAGACATCGGCTTCATCAATTGCGTTTACGGCGCGGATGACCGAATAAAATTCCAGGTCCTCCTGCACTTTCGCCTTTTTGCGTATGCCTGCCGTATCAATCAGGATAAATTCTTTCTGGAAAAGCCTGTAGTGGGAATGAATGGAATCGCGGGTAGTGCCTGCAATATCAGTAACGATGTTTCTCTCCTCACCGAGCAGCACATTTACGAGAGATGATTTACCAACATTCGGCTGACCAACTATGGCAATGCGCGGAACATTTTCATCAAAATTGTCAACAGGTTTTTCTATTAAGGAAGCCACTTCATCAAGCAATTCTCCCGTTCCGCTTCCGCTGATCGCAGCTATAAAAAAAACTTTATCAAACCCAAGTGAATAAAATTCTGCTCCTCCATATTCCCGCTTTGCATTGTCTGCCTTGTTTACCACAAGCAGGACTTTTTTATTGTGCCTCCTGAGCATGCGGGTGATGTCCTGCTCAAGATCGGTTACACCAACAACAGCATCTGTAACAAATAGCAAAACAGCAGCTTCATCTATTGCAATGTGAACCTGCTTGCGGATCTCTTTTTCAAAAATATCAGCAGAATGGGTAACAAAGCCACCGGTGTCAATCACATTAAAAGTTTTCCCGTTCCACTCCGAAACACCATAGATGCGATCGCGTGTAACACCCGAGATATCATCTACAATAGCCTTACGCTCTCCAACCAGGCGGTTGAATAGTGTTGACTTTCCGACATTGGGCCTGCCGATGATGGCAACGGTACTGCTCATGGTTTAATGATAAGGATGAATGATAAGTGATGAATGCCCGCAGGTCCGGCTATGCAGGATGAAAAGTGAATAGTGAAAGCTAAAATGCAGTCCGGGGAATTATTTTTCATAGCCAAAATACTTCAGCATGCGGTCGCTGTTTCTCCAGCCTGCATTTACTTTTATTGTCAAGCCTAAAAAGATCTTCTTTCGCAGAAATTCTTCAACGGATTTTCTTGCCTCTATTCCCAGATTCTTTATCGCAGCGCCGTTTTTTCCGAGAAGTATCGCTTTCTGTGTTTCTCTTTCTACCACAATATCTGCCCTGATTTTTATGATCGTTTCTTCATCTTTCCATTCCTGGATGATTACTTCAGTGGAATAAGGAATTTCCTGCTGAAACTGCCCGAAGATTTTTTCACGTATCAATTCAGAAACAAGAAACCGCTCTGAACGATCAGTAAGCTCCTCGCCTGTAAAGAATGGATCCTGCTCCGGAAGCAGCTTCACGATGGCTTGGAGCAGCGCATCCAGGTTTTCTTTTCTGAGGGCAGAAATAAAAAAGATTTCTGAATCCGGAAAAAGATTTTCAGCATGTTTTGAGAAAGAAGAAAGAGTTGCTTCTTCCGCTGCATCGCATTTGTTGATCGCGATCATTCTGGGTATCGGATTATTCCCATAGCGTGCTGCAATTTCATCAAGAGCAGAGATTTCTTTTTTGGCATCAAAGAGAAACAGGAGCACATCAGCATCTTCGAGCGATTCATCTATTACTTTCATCATGCTCTTCTGCAACCCATACTTCGTTTCTATCACACCGGGGGTGTCAGAAAAAACAATTTGAAAATCGGGAGTATGGAGAATGCCTTTGATACGGTGCCGGGTAGTTTGCGCTTTAGGAGTGATGATGGAAATTTTTTCACCGATCAATGCATTCAGGAGCGTGGACTTGCCGGCGTTCGGCTTACCAATGATGGTTACAAATCCTGACCTGAATGGCATAATGAGATGAAAGTATTACTGCAGTAAATATATTATGGAGCAGCACGAAGGTAAGGTTTCGATGATGTGATTAGGGAATATGAGATGATGAACATACTTTTGCGGCCATATCGCGGAGTGGAGCAGCGGTAGCTCGTTGGGCTCATAACCCAAAGGTCGCAGGTTCGAGTCCTGCCTCCGCAACAAAAAATCCTTCGAAATTTTCGGAGGATTCTTTTTGATAGGGTGTAAAGCTTAACACTAACTCTTAAGCACTTCTCTCGCAATTACCATTTTCTGAATTTCGGAAGTGCCTTCGCCGATGGTGCAAAGCTTGGCATCGCGGTAATATTTCTCTGCAGGAAAATCTTTCGTGTAGCCATAGCCACCGAAAATCTGTATGGCATCCGTGGCAATCTTCACGCAAATTTCTGAGGCATAATATTTTGCCATTGCCGCTTCCTTCGTCATTTTCTCTCCGCGGTTTTTTAACTCAGCGGCCTGGTGCGTCAGCAGCTCAGCTGCGGCGATCTGTGTAACCATGTCAGCAAGCTTAAAGCTGATGCCCTGGAAGTTAGCAATGGGCTGATCAAACTGCTGCCGCTCGCGTGCATATTTAAGCGAGGCTTCGTACGCGCCTTTCGCAATGCCGAGCGATAATGCGGCGATCGAAATTCTCCCCCCGTCAAGCACTTTCATTGCCTGCGCGAATCCTTCCCCCACCTTGCCAATCATGTTTTCTTTCGGTACTCTCACGTTGTCGAGGATCACTTCGGTAGTTTCTGAGGCACGCATGCCAAGCTTGTTTTCTTTTTTGCCTGCCGATAATCCTTTAGCACTTCTTTCAATAATGAATGCAGTGCTGTTTGCCCTGGTACGCGGCTCTCCGGTTCTTGCAATCACTACCAATACATCACTTGAATTCCCATGAGTGATCCAGCACTTTGTTCCGTTTAAAATCCACTCATTGCCGTCCATCCTTGCTGTACATTTCATGTTGCCTGCATCACTGCCGGTGTTGGGCTCTGTAAGCGCCCATGCTCCGATCCATTCAGCGCTTGCCAGCTTGGGCAAGTAGGTTGATTTCTGCGCCTCATTTCCAAACTGAAGAATATGCCCGGTGCATAATGAGTTATGCGCAGCTACGGACAAGCCGATGGAGCCACAGACTTTTGAAATCTCAGATATTACGGTGATGTATTCATGATAACCAAGTCCTGAGCCACCATACTCTTCCGGAACCAGGATTCCCATAAATCCCTGCCCGCCCATCCGGTGAAACAGATCAATAGGAAATATTTGTGCTTCATCCCATTCCATTACATAAGGACGAATATTCTTTTCACTGAAATCCCTCACGCTTTGCCTGATCATGGTCATATTGTCACCGGGAGCGAATGAAATAGGGGCTTCAAGGGTTGCAGCGGACATCAGTAAATGATTTTCGGTAAAAGTAAATCACCTGCGGAGAGAGAAAAAGCCCCTTTGCAAATAAAAAGGGCGGCGAAATGCCGTCGCCCCCTGGATTGAATTTAAATTTCAGGGTACTATCAATGTTGTACTGCTATTTTTTCAGTATAAACATTTTCATCTTCAATAACCTTAAGCGTATAAAAGCCCGGTGCCAGGTCAGCAACCGGAACGATCAGGGAATTTGAGCCCCTGCTGAATGGCTTAAAATAAACAGTCCTGCCCATTGCATCTGCCAGTTCAATTGTGGCATCCTGAAGGAATGGCCCTGCGAATGAAATCGTGAAATCAGCAACGGCGGGGTTGGGAGAAACCCTGATGCCATTTAAGGCGATGCTGTTTATTCCCACGTTTTCTACTTCATTCCATAAATACAAATCATCCACCGCCGCTTCCACGAGACTCTGACCATCAAGATCAATGTTTGTCATCAGGCTATCAGAAGCTATGAATTTCAGCTGCACTTGTGTTGTGGCTGAAACATAGTCAAGCACTCTGAAGGCCATGGCCCTCCAGCCATGATCCGGTGTATGGGAATTTTCAATGGTCTTCCAGATGCCATCGCCATTGGTGATGTAAACACGCCATGGATCATTCCCCGGGTTTGCACCCTGGTCATTGGAATACCAGCGATAATAGGAGATGGCGGGATTGGCATAGGTCGTAAGATCATACTTGGGACTGTATAATGTGTTTCTTCCCCTATCACAGTCATTGGTGCCGGCGCCGTCATTTGGCTGCGCCTGGCCTGTAAAGGCGCAGAGGTTTGTATTATTATTTGGAGTATGATCTAATGATGTTTGTACAAGCGAAGCAGCCACCCCTGGTGCGATGTAAGATGGATTGGGTGAATCTACCTCCCACTGGCCGGTAGTAGCATCATCCGCAGGATCCCCAAGCACCCAGGGTCCCTCATAAATGTCAAAATCTTCCTGGAGTGTAATGCTATAGCTTATCAGCATTTTATAGGGCAGGTTGGGGTCAGCATCCAGCACTCTGCCGGGTTTTGTAAAAACGGTAATGCCATAAATATCTGTAGCAGTAAAATAATAATCGAGTATGGTACCGGGAATCTGTGATGGAAGATCAGCACCATACGTAATTCCGGATATTAGGTTCATCTGTGCTGAATCATAAGTGCTTTCGGTATTCTTTTTATAATGAACCATTGCGTTTCCAAAGTAGATGGGAAAATCAGTAGTAATATCTGCCTCAATAGAGACAGGTACCGCTGCCGGAGCTTGTAAGATTTCAGCAGGAACAAGGGTGATGTCACCAATGAGTGAAATGCCATGCAGGGCAAAGGCAGAAAGAATTTGAATGTCATGGGGAGTACCGTTATTCAGGTCTCCGTCATTGTCGTCAGCAGCCAGGGCATCGAGCAGGATATCTCTGAAAACCACCCCTTCTGATCCATTAAAGCCATCTGCAAGACCACCAAGCGCTTCAACAAAAATGGCCATCATCGTATCCATATTTCCCAGGTTCACCCTGGTATCATACCATGCACCGCCAATAATTTCTCCATCCGCATGCACTTCTCCCTGAATATCCTGCGGGTAAACTTTTTTATTGATGTCATACCGGCGGACATATGCCGTGGGATCAACATCAGATAGGCCAATGCCGAGTATTGGATTATCAGTAATAGAAATCCCCCAGATATCAGAATAGCCTTCACCTACTGCACCATTGTCCAGTCCGTTGCTGTACAGTGAATAATATCTTCCATCAATGCCATGTCCATATTCATGGTACACCACATCACCACAGGTTGCAAGATCAAAACAACCCCCTCCCTGAAGATAAAAATTTATGGATGATCCATCATAATATGCATTACAGGTACCGTCAGTACGATCCACATTAGTAAGAAGTGCAACATCCATTTCGGTATAATCCGGCAGCAGGGTTTTCATAAAATCATGGATCACATTTACATGATAATAGGCGCTTCTCTCTGATATTGAAGAATGTGAAGTAAAGTCAACCGTATTGTTACCCGCATTTAAGGTTTGTGTAAAGCTGGGCGGGATAGTTCCATTATTTCCGGTTACCACTTTGCACCATAATCCCTGAAGATAAATGGTTGCTGAAGCGGGAAGTGTGATTCCGGCGAGACTTAATACACCGTCAGATGATTGGGTGTAATAATCAATGCCGTCAATCTTTACACGAAGATTGCGAAGTGGGCGCACTACTTCCGGCTCCCATGGATTCGGGTCAGATACTTCTGCCTGGGCAGTGAGCAAATCATTGATGTGATTGATTTCATCTGAGCGATACAGTACGTCACCATTATTTGCATCTACGAGTGTATAATAACGGGCAGGATAGCCATCCCTGTCATTTGCATTCACTGTTACATGATACACCAGGTGATATTCGTATTCATCACCTGCAGGAACTGGTAAAATTTTGAGAAGCGGATCAACCGTAATTCCTGTTATCTCATATGCAATTCCGTTCACCGCGTAACCCGGAATAACTTCTGTGACAAGTTGCGGGTTAGTACTGATTGAAATATCATTGAATACATCGGCCCCGAAAAGCACTACCCTGTTATCCATCGTCATTCTTACTGTTACGCGGCTACTGAGCACTTCGAGTCCCAGATAATTCTGATAATAATCAACGTATTGATATTTCTTGGAATTGTGTGCGCTTCTCAGCGTGAGGCCGGAAACAGGAATATTAAATGCAGCAAGTTCTTTTTGAAGAAATGACATCGCTTTGGCGGCAGCATCACCGGAGGCAGTAATTTGAATTCCGGTGCCATAGGAGCGATGCGGCATGGCGCTGCGCTCGTCAAACATTACCTTCCAGCCGGGATTTTTTTCTGAGAATTGTTTCCATGGCGATGCAATACGAAGCTGCTGCTGCTTTGCATGATTGGTTTGCTCCTTATTATTCTTATTGAATGTGACGTTGTAAGGATGATCCTGCCAGTCTGCAAATGCCTGACGGGAAATGAAAACAACAGTTGAAAGGAGAAAGAGTGTAAATATTTTTTTCATGGTTGATTGGTTGGCGGTGAAAATATAACAAAAGGTTTGAGGTATAAAAAAAGGAACACTGAATTGGATGAGGATAAATATCTGGTAGATTTTTGTGAATATCCGGGAAGTGACCTGCCGCTTTATGTAATGGTTTCATCAAATCGTTAACCCGTCATAGGCGAGAAATATATCCGTGGGCAATTCAGCAGATACTGCATCATGCAATCCCATCTGGTGGCTTAGATGGGTGAAATAAGTTTTTTTTGCGCCGGTGCGCTGTGAAACCGATATCGCTTCTTTAAGATTAAAATGGGAGATGTGCTTTTCTTTTCTTAGAGCATTAAGCACTAATTTTTTTGTGCCGCGAATCTTTTCCAGCTCCTCCTCCGCGATGAAGCTTGCATCAGTAATATAGGTAAAATCGCCGTGCCCGCCCTCATCGTGATTTGGATTAATAGCCTGATGAACAAAGCGAAACCCGAGTACCGGCAGTTTATGATGCAGCAGCTGTATAGGAATAATTTTAAATGGGCCTATTTCAAAAGGGGCAGTTGTGATGGTATGAAATCTCATTCTGGGAATCCATGGATAATCATTTTGGGCATCAAAGGCATAGTAGAACTCTTTGCGGATATCCTCCTGAACTTCCCCGGTAGCATAAATATCCATAGGCCGTCCGGTAAAAAAGTTGAAAGCGCGGATGTCATCGAGCCCCGCAACATGATCTTTATGCGCATGAGTGAAAAGAATGGCATCGAGCTTCTGTACGTTTTCCCTGAGCAACTGTTGCCTGAAATCAGGTCCGCTGTCAATCACAAGGGTGAAATTATTTTCCTCGATCATGACCGAAGTGCGCAGGCGCTTATCCTTGATATTGGCAGATTGACAAACTTCACACTTGCAGGAAATTACAGGTATGCCCTGTGATGTGCCGGTGCCAAGAAATGTTACCTTCAAGCGCTGATGTGAAATTCTTTGGCGTGATGAAGAAACTCCATGGATTTCTCAGAGAGCAGGGATGAATCCAGTTCGATCTGTGACAGGATATCGAGCATGGAGTTGATACGGGATTCCGTGTCAAAATATTTGTTGATAACAACTACCTTCTTATCCCTGAGAATACAATAGCCCGCCTTGAAATTTCCTTTTTCATAGCGCACAGCATATTCCGCCTCGCGAAAGAGCTGTTCAAATTTTTGCAAGGTGGTAGGTGTATATCGAAACATGAAGGGGGGTTAAGTGTTAACACTGGTGAATTAACCGCGGAATATTTTTTTGAAAATTGTAAGTCGTGTATTGTAGGTTTGCTTCTGTAAAAATAATTCTTCGTTACAATAGCGGATTAACAGTTATTCACAACAATGAAAATTTGGATCCCGGCCCTACTGATTTTAATGTTTACCGTAACTGCCAAAACAAGAGCGCAGGATCATGCTGATTTCGAGGTTAGTAATCGCATCAGGGGAGGAATTATTTTTGGAATGAATGCATCGCAGATTGATGGCGATGATTATTCCGGCTTTCACAAAGTTGGGTTCAATGCTGGTTTCTATGGCCAGCTTCCGGTATCAAAGAGATTTTTTATTTCTACAGAAATACTTTATTCCCAGGAGGGTGCGAACAATCCTGTTAACCCGAGTACACCACCTCAAGATTTTTTCAAATGGAATCTTCAATATGCGCAGGTTCCGGTATTGATTCACTTCCAGGAT
>JBDSEA010000165.1:0-14844 GCA_039920305.1 Chitinophagales bacterium | reverse complement strand
ATGATGGCAGCGGTCATCCTTTCCATGATCTTCATGCTGGTCTTTTCGGAGGCAGTTTCAGGTTTTATTCACCGGCACCCGACCATGAAAATGCTTGCGCTTTCCTTTCTGCTAATGATAGGGTTTTTACTTGTAGCAGACGGATTGCACCACCACCTGGATAAAAAGTACCTCTACTTTGCAATGGCTTTCTCCTTTCTCGTTGAGTTTCTGAATCTGCGGGCCAAAAAGAAAGCGCGTGAAAAAAAGAAAGCGGCTTAAAATCCGCTTTTCTTTCTCATACCCTCATGAAGATCATTCCTTGATTTCTGCTTCCTGCTTCTTTTCCCCATACCAGTTTCCATGCTTCCACATTCCGCAACGCTGTTTCCATTCATTCCTGAAGCTCTCACGCTCTTCGGGTGACATATTCTTCAGCCGCTCTTCCATCTTCTCTTTCCCGTAGTAATGACCATGCCCCCAATGTTTTCCGCCCCATCCGCGGTTGAAACCAAAGAGCAGCTTAGTGAGCGCCAGAATGCCGAGTGCTTCCCAGAAGCTGATTACCCGCGCATTAAACACAACCGGCATCAGCCAGTTCCACAGCATCATCACCGCGAAGCTCATCAACGCACCTGCAAGAATAACGATTAGCAGTATCTTAATTCCTTTACTGATCCAGAATGTTCTCATAATAAAATTTTTATTAAAGGTTGATTAATTCATGATACAATGATTGAAGCCGCTTGCGCAAATGCAGAACCGCATAGCGCTTTCGTGAAAGCAGGGTATTGAGCGGAAGCTTCATTTGCACGCTCATTTCTTTAAAACTCACTCCTTCCAGTTCATGCAGGGTAAAAATTTCACGCTGTTCCTCAGGAAGCTCTTCGAGTGCAACTTTCAAAGTGTCCCATACCAGGGAACGCACGTACTGCCCTTCAGGAGAATCACTCGACTGCTGCATAATCTCTTTCAGAAAATAATTATCATCATCACCCCCATCTGCACCCGAATAAGGCTTAAGAAGGGATGAGAATGAATCCGCTTTTTTCTTGCGGAAAAAATCGGTGATGCGATTACGCGCCACCGTAAAAAGCCATGAGGTGACTTTCTCGATCGGCTCCATAGAGCGATACGCATTGGTAAACTGGTAGAAAACATCCTGCAGAATGTCCTCAGCATCTTCTTCAGAAGGCACGCGCCTGCGAATGAAATCGAGCAGCCGTTTGCGCTCTGTGTGGACCGTTTGCCTGATTTCTTCGTTCTGCTGTGCGGTCATTGCTAAATTGAGTGTCATTTGCTTCAATGGTGTTGAGAAGTAAGACGACAGGGAGATAGAAATATTTTAGGTGAAGATAAAGGATGAGTTATCAGGCTCAGGTTAAGAGAATCATTCCTGCATTTTAAATTGGATAGCGGATTCTGTTTATTGCTGGATTAAATTCGCGTCCCAAAATTTTTACTATGGCAACAGGAAACATCCAGGTTCATACGGAAAATATATTTCCAATCATTAAAAAATTTCTTTACAGTGATCATGAAATTTTTCTCCGGGAGCTCGTCTCTAATGCAGTAGATGCGACCCTGAAGCTGAAAACACTGGCTTCTCTTGGTGAATTTAAAGGTGATCTCAGCGAAGTGAACATCGAGGTGATGATTGATAAGGAAAAGAAGACACTCACCGTTCGGGATCGTGGTGTGGGAATGACGGCGGAAGAAGTGGAGAAATTCATCACCCAGATTGCATTTTCGGGAGCGGAAGAATTCGTAACAAAGTACAAAGACAAGGCTGATGCACAACTCATCGGGCATTTCGGAATGGGATTCTTTTCGGCATTCATGGTTTCCTCAGAGGTAGAAATTTTTTCAAAGTCGTTCCGTGAAGATACTCAAGGGGTTCACTGGATATGCGATGGCAGCCCGGAATACACGATGGAGGAAACAGAAAAACCCGAACGGGGAACTGACGTGGTCCTCCACATTGCTGATGACTCTGTGGAGTTTCTGGAAGAAGCCCGAATCAAGGCATTACTTAAAAAGTACTGCAAATTTCTTCCGGTTCCAATCAGGTTTGATAAAGAAACGATCAACAATACGCAGCCTGCCTGGACGAAAAAACCGGCGATGCTCGGGGAAAGTGATTACACCCATTTCTACCGTGAGCTTTACCCTTTTGCTGATGATCCGTTGTTTCATATTCACCTGAATGTGGATTATCCGTTCACGCTGACAGGCATCCTCTACTTTCCGAAATTCAAGCGCAACTTTCAACTTGAGAAAGACCGCATCCAGCTTTACAGCAACCAGGTTTTTGTGACCGACCAGGTGGAGAATATCGTTCCTGAGTTCCTCATGCTGCTCAAGGGCGTGATTGACTCGCCTGATATTCCGCTGAATGTTTCGCGCAGCTATTTACAGAATGATCCAAACGTAAAAAAGATCAGCGCCCACATCTCGAAGAAGGTAGCCGACAGGCTGGAAGAGCTTTTTAAAGAAGACCGCACTGCATACGAGCAGAAATGGGATGACATCCGCATCTTTATTCAATACGGGATGATGAGCGATGAAAAGTTTTATGAGCGTGCATTAAAATTCTGCCTGCTGAAAACCACTGACGGAAAATACTTCACCATTGACGAATTCACGGAGAAAATAAAACCGCTGCAGACCGATAAAAATGAAAAGCTGGTTTTTGTTTACAGCAGTGATGCCACTGATCAGCATTCATTTATTGCTGCTGCGAAGGATCGCGGCTACGAAATTTTATTGATGGATGCGCCGGTGGATTCTCATTTCATTGGCTTTCTCGAACACAAACGGGAAAAGATACAATTTACCCGGGTAGACGCGGAAACCATTGACAAGCTGATTGACAAAGGTGACTCGGTGCCTTCCAGGCTCTCGAAGGAGCAGGAAGAAGCACTTAAGAAGATCATCGAGGCAGGCAGCGATAAGGAAAAATTCAGCATCAAGTTTGAAACGCTTAGTGAGAAGGATGCCCCGGTAATAATTACCCGGAATGAGTTTATGCGGCGCATGAAGGAAATGAGTGCGCTTGGAGGAATGCCACAATTTGGTGACATGAAAGAACAGTTCGATCTTATCGTCAACACCAGTCATCCGGTTATATCCCGCAGCCTGGTTGAGCCAGATACAACGAGGCAACATCAGCTCATCCGGCAGGCCATTGACCTCGCCATGATCTCACAGAATCTGTTGAAGGGCGAGGCGCTGACCGAATTTGTGCGGAGGAGCCTGGAAATGATTAAGTGAAGTGCAAAAAAATTATTTAGTGGAAAGGCTTCCGGATCATCCCAAACTGTTGAATCTCTAAACTATAATCGAATCCCTTGGTCTGTCATAGAATTCAAGGGTTCAAAAGTCACTATCCTTATATTTCAGGCAAAGCACCACCCAATACTTCTGCCTTCCCGGATGTATTTTACAACCAACCGAAGGAAAAAATTATATAAGGCGGATTTATTAAAGTCAAGTAAAACAAGAAGGATAGTGTACATTGTCATTCCCGTTCCAGGCCTGAACTCCAAAGCTATTTCTCTATGTTTGAGCCATGAAGAAAGCATTTCTTCCATACGAGCAAACCGGATATTTC
This sequence comes from Chitinophagales bacterium, assembly GCA_039920305.1. GTDB lineage: Bacteria > Bacteroidota > Bacteroidia > Chitinophagales > UBA10324 > DASRAJ01. The sequence goes on along the minus strand of JBDSEA010000165.1, from coordinate 11,252 downwards.
AGTAAGGTGATAATTGATTACCTCAAGGGTGCGGCTGAGCTTGAATCATTTTATAATCTTCCCCCGCAGATCTCTTCCATCCCGGAAATTATTGAGCAAAAAAAATCAGATCAGCCTGATCGTGAAGTGGTATGCAGTGCTTTACTAAAACAGCATGCTAAACTTTTTTCTGAAAAAAATCTACCGGCGGTACGCAGCAATATTGAATCACTGCGCTTCCCGCACACGTTCACAGTTACAACTGCACATCAGCCCAGCCTGTTCTTAGGTCCGCTCTATGTGATCTATAAAACGGTGAGCGTAATCGTGATGGCAGAAAAATTAAATGCTGAATATCCGCAGCATCACTTTGTTCCCGTATTCTGGATGGGAAGCGAGGATCATGATAAGGAGGAGCTGAACAACATTCATCTTTTCGGGAAAAATTTTGTATGGAATACTGCGCAGCAGGGTGCCTTCGGCAGAATGAGTCCGTCCTCGCTCCGGCCATGGGTAAATGAGATAAAAGAGAAGTTAGGTGATTCGCCTGCTGCAAAAGAATTATCAGAGGCACTCGATGATGCATACGTGAGAGAAAAAACCATCGGGACAGCAACGAGAAAATTCCTTTATCATTTTTTCGAAGAAGATGGACTGGTGATAGTTGACGGTGATGATGCAGAACTCAAAAAACTTTTCATTCCAGTTTTGGAAAAAGAGATCCGGGAGCAATTTTCATTTCACAGTCTGACGAGGAGCAATGAAAAGTTCGCTATTCATTATGAGCCGCAGATCACACCAAGGGAGATCAATCTTTTCTACCTCGATGAGGGAATACGGGAAAGGATTGTAAAAGATGGAAATCAGTTCATGGTATTGAATACTTCTGTTTCATTTTCGCAGGAAGAAATAGAGAAGCTGATTCACTCTTCACCCGAAAAATTTTCCCCCAATGTGGCGCTTCGCCCTGTATACCAGGAAACTGTTCTTCCGGATGTGGTGGTGGTGGGCGGCGGCGCAGAAGTAACTTACTGGCTGCAGCTGAAAATAATGTTTGATGAACTGAAAAAACCCCTCCCCATTGTGATGCTGCGCAATTCAGTCCTCTGGATTGACCAGGCTTATTCGATGCGGATGGAAAAACTGAATATCAAGCCAGAGGAACTATTTCACAGCACCCATGACCTCATCAATCACTTTATTGAAAAAGAAACCGGTAACCAGTTTTCACTAAAGGAAGAAATCAGAAGGGTTGTCTCAGCATTCGATGATGCAGTTCAGCGAACGATGCTGATTGACCAGTCTCTGAAAGGATCTTTTGAGTCTGAAAAAATACGCGTAGTAAAAACTCTGGAGCAGCTCGAGGACCGGCTGCTGAAAGCTGCAAAGAGGAAAGATGAAACATCAGTAAACCAGATCCGCATCATGCGGGAAAAGCTTTTTCCAGAAAATAAATTACAGGAGCGCTATGATAATTTCATGATGCTCTACTCAAAGCACGGAAAGAATTTTATTGACGAACTGAAATTAAACCTCGATCCATTCGAGCAGAAATTTACAGTGCTGATAGAAGAGTGATGGATATTAAACCAATGCTTGGCTGCATACCTCCTTCCTGCATATTCATATTATATCAGTAACGGACAAAGTTTACCTGAGAAGCGTCACATTCCCTGTTTGTTGCGCAGCATTTCCATCCAGGAAGGTAGCAGTAATCAGATACACATAGGTTCCGATTTCCTCTTCAGCCCCGTTGTATGTTCCATTCCACCCCACATGCGGGTCTGTGGTAAAGAAAACCAGCTGACCCCAACGGTTATAGATTTTCATATCCATGGTTGCAAGATTTTGCTGATTTGGAAGGAACTCATCATTCACACCATCCCCATTCGGTGTAAAGGCATTAGGAACTGCAAAAATATTCTGCGCTTCTTCAATGGTGACTGTATCAGAAATTTTACAGCCATTAGAATCCGTTATTGTAACTGTATAGGTGCCCGGAGCGAGATTGGTTGCAGTGCTCAGATATTGCGTGGGCGTAGTGCTCCATTCATAGATATAGGGTTCAGTGCCTCCTGAAATAAAAACAGTTGCGGTCGCATCATTCGCATGCCATTCAGATTCAGGTGTAGAGGTGATTGAGATTACCATACTCTGCGGCTCATTAATATAGGTTGATGCAGTATCCATACATCCATTTGCATCAGTGATATAAACCATATAAAAGCCTGCTGACAAATCAGTAATAAAAGCGGTGGTTTGAGGAGGAACGGTGTTCCACTCATATTGATAGGGAGGTACCCCCGAAAGTGAAATGGCAACAGCAGAACCGTCAACCGCTCCAAAGCAGCTGACATCCATAGAATCTACTGTACCCGACACTTTAGGATACACTGTAACCAGAGTGGAATCAGACTTATCGCAGTTAAAGGAATTGAGAACCGTGATTACATAAAGTGTGGTATCTCCGGGGGCAACATAAATCGGATTGGTAATTCCGATACTTTGTCCATTCACGCTCCAGATAAACGCAGTTCCGTTGGTTACAGCATTCAGGGTAAGCTGTGTACCCGGACAGATATTAGTATCTGGCGGAGCCACAACATCGGGCGCATCGTGAACGATGATTGTTTTAGTGCCGCTATTGGAGCCGCATTCATTCAAAGCAAAAATATCAAGAGTGGCAGTGCCTGCAGAATCAAAGGCTACTGTGATTTCATTATTCGCCGTGTCCACAATATTCAATAATGATCCATCCCATTCATAGTATGTTCCTGCAAGAAAAGTAGTGGTATAGGTGATGGTATCACCAATGCAGGCAGTAACAGGACCTATAATGGATGATGAGGGAGTACCGATCACATCAATATAAATAGTATCGCTCCATGGTCCCCAACAACCGTAATTAAATTCACGGACAGTGAACCAGTAGGTGCCCACCGGTGCGCCGGTCCAGTTGATGAGCAGCGGATTATAATCCCAGATGAAGGGCTGATTATTATTAAAGCCCGGCGAGTACCATTGATATTGTGAGTTGTAATCGAATGGATTGATAGTGATTCCGGATATTACACTGTTGCACACAATGGTATCATCAGGTGTTATCGTGGGCGGAATGGAGTCAGGCGAACCAATGGTAAGATGTACTAATGTTCCTAAATTATTCCACGATGGATCGGGTAAAGTTGCAATGAGCCGCATGTAATACAGGCCTACTCCCGGAGCGCCGAGTATTCCGATAAGCTGATTTAATCCGGGTATGCTCAGTGTGAGCGTGGTACTTGATTGAGAAGCCACTGAGCCAAGTGAGCCTGTGTTCAGAATCTGGTAAGTCATTGAGCTGAGTACCTGAACCTGAAATTCATTTCCGGGCAGGTAGGTCGTATTGTTATTCCATGTATTAACATCGACAGAAATGAGGGTATCAACCCCCACATTATCAGTTATACAAACACTGATATCCTCGAGGTTATTGGTAGTTGCATCACAATGATGAAGGCAAAAGGGACCCCACGGCGACCCGGTTGCCACAGGATTTGTAGAACTAACACGAATCATATATCCGCAGCCATCCGGGACATCCGGTACAATTCCCGAAACCGTACCGGGCAGCGATCCATACATCGGATCATAGGTATTTGCATCCAGTGAAGTTCCAATCGTCGTAGGTGTTGAAAAATTTCCGCTTGCGTCACTCAGCTCAGCCACATATTGATTGTTGAAATTGTAAACTCCTGTTGAATAGAAAGGAACATCAATTTTACTCTGCACGCAAACGGTATCAGGTCCATACGTGATAACCGGCTGCAGGGTGGTAATTACGTTGGGGCATACCTCTACCTCAAAACATACACTTGCAGTAAAGCTGATAATGGGAGCTGGTGAAACACGTGTAATTCTCACTTCATAACAAGTACCTGCAGGTGTATTCGAAGGAATGATCACAGCAATAGACCCTGCGGTTTGCTGAGCGCCAATAACAAAAACACCGAGATCGGTATAACTCCCAAAATTTCCTGAGCTGTTCGAAAGCTGAACATCATAGGTTCCTTCGCACAGCGGCGCAGATAATTCCCACGAAATAAATAAATACCCCCCCTGGCAAACAGGATTGGGTGACACGCTGGTGATACTCATGGTAACCGGACTGTTGATATCATCATAAGTTCCTACAACAATGATGTCATCCACTCCAAACCCAATGGAGGTGGCTGCGCCGGTTCCGTTCACCCACCTCCAGCCGAAGCGGACATCAAGCTGGTTATTAAAAGCCGGATCAGTTACAATTTCATATTTCCATAAATTTTGACCGTAGTAAGCGCTTTGTCCGGTCTGGATCCATGAACTTCCGCCATCCAGTGAATAATATAGCCTTAGGTTATCATTTACATCACCTTCACCGATATAAAAAAAAGTCAGCGTCACATCTGTTAAACCCAGTGTACAGAAGCTTGTATTCATGATCGCCATCTGGTCACTTGCACTGTTTGGGTCATAATTGGCATTCGTGCAGGTAGCGGAATTGTTTGAGTCATGTATGTGCAAATAATTGCTATAGGGTGCGCCGGCAATCGTTCCCCCCTGGGTTTGCGTTTCATCTGGCGTGTCAGGATACAAGCCTCCGCCAGTATAATTTGCATTTATAATCCATTGATTGGGCCCCGTGGCAGAACTGATGCTCGTGGGTGTATTGAGCGTGAAGCCCGGAGTTCCGCCATTGAAATCTTCATAATACAGTTGAATCGATTGCTGGGCATGCGCTCCCGGGATCATTAAAGCCATCAGTAATGTAAAAAATAAAACGCGAAGTTTGCAGCGGGTAAAATGGAGTAGCATAAGCGCGTTTTTGCAATTACAGTGAGGTTTGTTCGAAAAGAAAATTCACAGTGGTAAATCTAATCAGATTTTTCGGAATTCCTGCAAAGAATTGATGCCACTTCTGAATACCAAAATTCTTATTGGGGATTTGATCTTGATATCTTTACTTTACATTTACAAAGCTTCTGACAACATTTATGAGAAAAAATATTACTCTTTTTCAAGTATTCCTGATTGCTTTTTTTCCTTTAGCAACGCTGATCACGAATGCACAAAATATTCCACCTGCCTTAAAATGGCAGCGATCGTATGGCGGCAGTACAGACGAGGAATTCAGAGGAATGCTTTTAACGGCTGACGGCGGATTTATTACTGTAGGCCTCAGCTCTTCTAAAGATGGCGATGTGGAGCTCAATTATGGCAAAAATGACTATTGGATCGTAAAGTGTGATTCAATCGGAAATATTCAGTGGCAACAAGTTTACGGCGGAAGCCAGCCGGACTGGGGCAGAAGCATCTCTGAAACCTCAGAAGGTGGTTACCTGGTAACCGGCTATTCAAAATCCAATGACGGCTTTGTTACAGGCAACCATGGAGATTATGATTACTGGATACTTAAACTGGATGGCTTAGGTGAACTGATATGGCAAAAGACTTTCGGCGGCTCTGCATTTGATAATGCTTACCGTACAATCGAAACAAGTGATGGTAATTACCTCGTGGTAGGCTTTACCGAATCCGGTGACGGACAGGTATCAGGATTTCACGGCGCGCAGGATTTCTGGATCCTCAAACTTGATATTTCCGGTAATATTCTATGGAAAAAAACGATGGGGGGCAGTGGAAAAGAACAGGCATCCTGCGTAATTGAAACCGATGATCATAAATATGTAATTGCAGGTTATGCTGAATCGGATGATGGGGATGTAGTTGGCCATAAAGGATTGCAGGATATGTGGGTGGTGAAGCTTACACAATCGGGAAACCTGTTATGGAAAAAATGTTTCGGCGGAACAAGAGATGATGGAGCCCGCTGGATTATCCAGGCTGCAGATGGCAGTTATATCATCAGTGGTTATTCGGGCTCTGATAATATGGATTGCACCTATAATCATGGAAACTTTGATTACTGGATAGTAAAAATCAGCCCGCAGGGAGATCTTCTCTGGCAGAAATCACTGGGCGGCTCAGAATATGAGTATTCTTATCACATCACACCTGATCTGGATGGAAACTATTTGGTGGCGGGTTATACATTTTCGACTGATGGAGATGTAACCGGTGCCCAGGGGGCCTGTGACTACTGGATTACCAAGATTGATACAACAGGAAATTTATTGTGGCAAAAAACTTTCGGCGGTTCCCTGTTTGATGAATGCCGCGTGATACTTCCAAAGCCAAATGGAAATTATCTTCTTGCGGGATTCACCCACAGCAATGATGGTGATGTAACTGTAAATTACGGAACCGTGGATGGCTGGGTAGTGGAAGGCTGCTCAATACCTCAGAATTTTTATGCTGATGCTGACGGCGATGGTTATGGTAATTCAAATGTTAGCATAAGTGCCTGTTCCCTGCCACCCGGCTTTGCCACCACCGGCACTGATTGTAACGATATGGCCGGATCCCAGCATCCGGGTGCTCCCGAATTTTGCAATGGAATAGATGATGATTGCAATGGTGCCATAGATAATGATATCTCTGCTCCGGTAATTACTGCGTCCGGCAGCACCACCTTTTGCTCCGGAGAAAGTGTGGAGCTGAATGCAGCGAACTTCAGCAATGTTGCTTCGTATAAATGGTATAAGAATAATTCACCCATTCCGGGAGCTACTTCAACGTCTTATACGGCAGCATCGTCAGGGAATTATTTTTTCAGGGTTACCTTTCAGGGATGTGCTGCTTCTTCCAACGTTATTGAAATAACTGTCAAAAGCTTACCCATTGCAACCATTAACAATGGCCCTTCAGTAACGTCGTGTAAGGGCACAAATCTCTTACTAACTGCGAATCCGTGCGCGGGCTGTACCTATCAATGGTATAAGAATGGCCTCGCCATCAGCAGTGCTACCAGTTCTACTTACCAATACAACTCAAACAGCAGTGCAAATTTTACCATCGGCGTTACCTCTTCAGCAGGATGCAGCAGCACTTCGGGGATTACGGTTGTAACTAAAGTAGGCAAGCCAGCAGCCACCATCACCCCCCTCGGCTCACTTGATATTTGTAATACCGGTGCAATAACGCTGCAGGCAAACAGTGGCGCCGGGTTTACATACAAGTGGTTTAAGAACGGAACAAAAATTACAGGTGCCACCAACCAGAGCTACACATCAACATCAACCGGTGGCTATACAGTAAGAGTTACCAACTCCAGTAATTGCAGTCAGACTTCTTCCATTACCACTGTTACTTCATCATGCAGGCTCTATTCAGAACAAGCACCGCCAAAGATTTTTACTGCTCCAAATCCCTCTGATGGCAGCTTTGACCTTACTCTGTTTTCAACGGAAGAAAACAAATCAGCTTCTCTTACAGTTACAGATCTGGTGGGTGAGGTGATCATGAAGAAATCAGTACCACTGATTATGGGAGAAACCACCACCCGCGTGGAATTTCCTTAATCGGCAGCTGACGGAATATATTGCCTTAGGGTAGAATCTGAAGAGTATGTTCAAACACTGCGAATTGTGAAGGCTGAGTAATTTCTTAATTGACAGATTGCAAATTTTCCACCTTATCTTTTCATTCTTCTTCAAAAAACATTTATATTTTTGATCTTCCCCGGCGAATGAAAAAACTTATACGTAAAGTAAAAATATTTTTTGCTGTACTCGCGGGAGGCTTATTGCTTTTTGTTTACCAGCTAAATGCACAAATTCCAACTGATCAGGATTGTCTCGGCGCCATTCCCATCTGTGGTCCGGTATACAGCACGCCAAGCTCAACTTTCGGGGCGGGAAATTACCTGAACGAAGATGGACCCGGCACCTGCCTTGTACCCGGCGAATGGAACAGCCTTTGGTTTGTTTTCACAGTAATCACATCCGGCGATCTCGCGTTTACCATTTTTCCTGTTACACCGAATGCAGATTATGACTGGGCACTCTACAATCTTACAGGTGTGCCGTGTGCTGATATAACTACAAACGGCTCTCTAATGGTAAGCTGCAACTCTTCGCAATACGGAGTTACCGGCATTTCTTCAACCGGCATCGGCAATTACAATGGTCCGGGACCAACAAATGCCTTTAATTATTTGTGGCCTGTAATAAGCGGGGAAAGCTATGTGCTAAATGTGAATAACTGGAGTGGCTCAACCGGAGGCTATACCATTGATTTCGGCGCCTCATCCGCAACCATTTTCGATTCTGTGAAACCAACCATTGATACGGTTTTACCAATGATCTGTAAGGATTCCTCTCTTACATTTTCTTTTTCAGAAAACATTTTATGCAGCAGCATCGAGGATGCTGATTTTGCACTTACCGGCCCCTGGGGCAATTATGTTATCAATAACGTTTCCGGCGTTGCGTGCGCCTCCGGCGGAACCCAGGAAATAACTTTTACTGCTGATGTATCCCCTGCCCTCTTTCATGGCGGAACTTACTGGCTTCATCTTACAAATAATTCCGGCGGTGTTGAAGACCTGTGCGGAAATACATCTGATCCTGATTCAATATCTTTTTTTGTGAATGGTGTTGATGCCTCTGTTGATTCGGTGTTAAGCCCATACTGTGCAGGGAGCAATGGTATTGTTTTTACATCCGGCACCCAGGGTCTCCAGCCCTACTCATTCTCACTCAACGGAATCACCAACACCACCGGCAGCTTTCTCAACCTTGATGATACCACCTACAGCATTACCATTACCGATGCAGGCGGATGTTTTGATACCGCACAGGTTACACTTTATCCGGCTACTGGTGCGGTGCAGGGTATTATTGATCAATACACTGATGCGCAGTGCTTTGATAGCTGCAATGCTACCATCCTCGTGAGCGGAAGCGGCGGACTTGCCCCCTATTATTATGACTGGTCGAATGGTGCAACCACCCAGGGAATCTTCAACCTTTGCATTGGAAATTATTCAGTCATTATAACTGATTCATCAGGCTGCAAGGATACTTTAAGTGTGCAGATCAATCAGCCGACCCAGCTTGTCTTTACGCTGGACTCTCTCAGCAATCCTACCTGTTATAGTTATTTTGACGGATATATTAAAGTCCACGCTACAGGAGGAACACCAAATTACTCCTACACCTGGACCCCTTACGGGGGTAACAGTGCCTTTTCTTCGCAGCTAAATGCAAATACTTATGTGCTGGTAATAACAGATGCCCAGGGATGTATCTATGATACCACTTTCACTCTCAGCGAACCGGACGAACTGATCATTCATTATCCCGGTGATACCACAATTTGTGAAGGGACGGAAGCGATGCTTCAGGTACCCGTTTCCGGTGGAACCCCACCCTATTCAGTTGTTTGGAATACGGGATCATTCCTTAACCCCCTTCTCTTTAATACTTTAATTGACTCTTCGGTTTTGGTTTATGCAAAAGATGCCAATGACTGCAGATCAGTGCAGGTGGAATACAGGATCCAGGTATTGCATCCTCTTGCAGTTGATCTGGGAAATGATACCACGATGTGTGCCGGCGATATACTTTACAAGAATTTATTTCAACCCGGTGCTCAGTATGAATGGCAGGATGGATCAATATTCTATGATTACAATATTAAGGAGGGAGGAACATACTGGCTGAGAGCCTACAATGGCTGCTTTGAAGCAACCGATAGCATCAACCTGAAGTTCGATGATTGCAAAACATGTGTGCATGTGCCCGATGCTTTTACTCCGAATGCCGACGGGGTAAATGATCTGTTCAAGCCTGTGATCGGTTGTTACTTCACCACTTACCGGTTCTCAATATTCAATCGCTGGGGTCAAATGGTTTATCTTTCTGAAGATCCTGAAGCAGGATGGGATGGAAGGAACGGGGGAAAGACGGAAGAAGTAGGAACGTTCATCTGGCAACTGGACTATACCGGCTCGGAACATGATCGTGCATTGAATCAAACCGTTACCGGATATGTTGTTCTGATACACTAAAATTTCATTGCTTATTACCTGCAGGTGAAAGTTGATTCCCACAAAATCCAATAAAAAATTTATGAATTCATCTACGTTCATTGCAACCCTCGGTGTTGCGATGTTGCTGCTCGCTTTCTTACTGAATTTGACGGGTTTGCTAAAGCACGACCATTGGAATTATCTGTTGTTAAATTTTATGGGTGCTGCATTATCCTGCTATGCCTCTTATCTCATCAGCTTTCCACCCTTTGTTATTCTTGAGGCGATTTGGGCCATTGTTGCAGCGGTGGGAATGGGAAGAAAATTTCTTGCTGTGAGAAGCAGATAAAGAGGGAACAGGAAACACTTGTTCGCTCACGATCATTCTTTATTATGAATATTTACCTGTCGGTTGGTGTACTCAAGGCGACCGAAATTGCAATCTCCAATTATTCTTTCGCTTCATTGCTTAATAAATTTTTGAACCTGCCTGCAAAATGCTGTCAAGAATTTTTGCCGTGGTTAAAATAGGAACACCCTACAAATCCATAAGGACACTTATGTTCAGAAGAGGGTCTCAAAACTATTTATATCTTAGCGGATACCTAAGGATCCTTCTAAAATAATAGCAATGAAAAAAGCTTCACTGTTTTTAATAATTCATTTATTAGCGAAAACTTCTTTCGCACAAATCACTCTAGAACATACCTTCGATTCGGCCGGATATTTTTTTAATCCTACAATATATCAGCAGTTGTATGTGGTGAATTTAGAAGTTGATAGCCAAAAATTCGTATTTGTAGACAGAAAAGATAAAGTGCTTAGGTTGTATAATCTTGATTATTCAATCTGGAAGACCATTTCATTTGTGGCGGCCACAGACGTGAATCCTCTTGTAGATGCAATGGGAATATTGTACATATCCCAACATTTGTTTAACACTGATGATCAAATTGAATTTTTGTATGCAGATCAGAATCAAACAATAAGTGCAGTCACTCAAATAATTAATGAGGATGGCAGCATTTCCTTCACCGCCAATAATCAAATACCCGCTGTTTTCCTTAATGTCCCACAAGTTCAACGCCCCATCTATAATACCACCGCAGGAACTAAAATGATTTTAAGTGGGGTTAACAATGATGGGAATGCTTATGTCTATGGACTCCCCGGCGTACTAGAAACGGGCATGTTAATTACTAATACAACTTTGAACAGCATGAACCTTTCTGTACCTTATCCAAATCCTACAAGTGATGAAACGAGAATTGACTTTCAACTTCCTCGTGGTATTGAGAAAGGACAAATAATTTTCTATGACATAATGGGTAATGAAGTTAAGAGATTTGTAGTAGACCGAACATTTGATTATTTAAAA
>JBDSEA010000164.1:0-24740 GCA_039920305.1 Chitinophagales bacterium | reverse complement strand
GATCCCGGCTGCACAACAGGCGTGGCTATCACTCAAACAATTATCAACACCTCATGCAGCTTAAATGATCTTTCATTGCGTAACATCAGTGAATAAACAATGTTGAGGTAACTGTGAGCCGGGTTGGGTGAAAGCGTGCATGCGGAGGTTGGTTCATTGTTAATCACTGCTGGAATAGCAGGAATAGTATCGCATGGTGAACCCGATAAAACACCTAAGTCATAGTTAGGAAAAGAAGGAATATTATCAGTCCAGTTGGTCGGGTGGGCAAACAACGGCAAATCTTTCCACTCTGGGGGGCGGTGTTTATTCTTTAACTATAACAGATGCCAATAGCTGCACCAAACAAAGTACCGTAACTTTAACCGAGCAGCCAAGTAATGACTGGACAATGACAGGAAATGTCGGGACAAATCCAACAACACATTTTATAGGAACAACAGATACATCTTCTTTTGCGTTAAAAACAAATAATCAAGATGCTATTAGAATTACTTCTAACGGAAATGTTGGTATTGGGACTACAAGTCCACAGGCAAAATTGAATGTTGCGGGAGATACTAAAATAAGTGGTAATTTAACAATATCATCATTGAACAGTACGGAAAGGTCACTAGTAATAGTTAATGAAACAGGAGGTTTGGAAAGATACATGCCTCCCGGACTCTGTCAGGTTCAAACTGCCCTACCGTGGATGCTTGCAGGAAATTGGTTTGACGATGTGTTTCCGGCAAGTTACAATTTTCTTGGTACCTGTAGCAACACTGATCTTTTGATAGGCACTAATGGACAAGATCGAATTCACATCACTTCCAATGGATATGTGGGAGTGGGTTCATCAAGCCCAGGCGCAAAATTGGGTATTGTTACAGAGGACAATACAAGTTCCACCGCTGCTATTCTTATCAAGAATTCAACCTCCGCCACTTTATTAAAATTACAGAACGATGGTACCTTATTCTTCCCCGGTTCTATTCAAGGGCAGCACACCATTGGCGATGCAGCGCTTTCTTTAAATGGCAATACCAGCTCAATTGATGGTGCCACCTTAGAATTATATGGTTCTGGCGGTACGCGGCAAAACGAGGTGCGGGTTATTGGAAAAACAATTCGGTTCTTCTATTATAATTCAGCGGGGGCTGGCAGCTGGGATGAGAATATGACCATCAATAGCAATGGTCAGGTTGGAATTGATTGGAATTTTTCAGATCCCGGACACACAGTTTCTGATTATAAATTAGCCGTCAATGGAAAAATCATTGCAACAGGTGCCAGGGTCCAAATATCAAGTGATTGGCCTGATTATGTTTTTGATCAATCACACAGACTAATGTCGCTTAGCAAACTTGAAACTTATGTTTATGAAAACAAGCATTTACCTGATTTACCCAGTGCGAAAGAAGTTGGAACTGATGGAATTGATTTAGGAGAAATGAATAGAATAATTGTTGAAAAGGTAGAAGAATTAAGCTTGTATATAATTGACCTACAAAAACAAATAAATGAATTGAAGGTAAATAAATAGATAAATGAAACTTTCTGCCTTTAAATGGAAAACTAAAGGATTCATAATTATTTTCTTAGTTATGAATTATCATCTCATTTATTGCCAAATGGTGGATAATAAAAACAATAGTATTGGATTGGGAACTAATTATTTTCCATTATTTTTTTTGCAGCATCAAGGGACAATTGATAATTATGGTATCATGTTAACATATGATCATTATTTTACTCGTAAATTAGGCACAAACTTATGCTTGCTTTATAATAGTAGTTTAGATCAATTAAGAAATGGAGAACCGAATGGAAAATTTTATGGAATCAGTACAGGAATTTTTTATCAATTTATAACTTTGAAGCGATGGAGCTTTAGAATTGAAAATGATATCCTATATCAGTATTCAACCAATATGACTATAGATTCCAATGATGTATTTAAAACACTGGGTCAAAGAATTCAATTTGGTCCAGCTTTAGGTTTCTATTACAATTTGTCTTCTTTTATTTCATTTGGAACTGAAACAGGATTTACCTTGGGTAATGAATATTTCAATAATTACCTCAATAATCATTTAATTAGTTCTCAGAATTGTTATTGCTTTTATTTTAGTAAAATTTTAAGTTTACAAATTTTATATAAATTTTAGAAAAATGAAAAGAATACTGATAATTATTAGTAATATATTAATTATCCACTTAGCATTTGCTCAAAATTTAGTGCAAGATGGAGGCTTTGACTCGCCAAATTTTTGCCCTGAGTTTGACTGCGATATCTTTGGATGTTGCGGTCCTTGGACTACTGTTGGAGGTATTGGAAATTCGCCTGCCATTTTGTTTTCAACGGCAGGTACGCCCAATATTGACGGGATTCCTAATAATCATTGGTGTCCTGACGGAAATTGCATACTAGATGGATACAGTGTGCAATGGAATATTCCATCGGGTTCTGGACGATATCTTTTAATGACATTAGGTGACTATGGAACTAACCATTGCCGAATTTCCAATCAACTCAGTAGTACTCTTGTTTGCGGTAATACTTATCAAATAGAATTTGACGTGTCCAGACATGACTTTTATCATGGTGGAACTATTCAGTTAGTCGCTCGCTTTGGAACAACAGATTCATGGACGGGAGGAGATCATACCGATGATCTTGAACCTAAGATTGATATTTCTTCTGATGAAACTGGAGGAATCAATAACGATGAATGGAGGCATGTTACTTTCCAGTATACAGTTACAGCTTGTGGTGGATATAATTATTTTCTTTTGAGCACTGAAACACCATTTACAACAATCGCTACAAAAGCTGTTTATATTGATAATGTAAGCGTGACGGAAGTTCTAAACTCTACCAATTGCTCTTCAACAAAGGGTTGCGTAGATTTTACCCTTATATCACCTCATTCATCTGCTTATCCTCTTCAAATTACTGGACTTAAAAATATTACTCAAGCAAAATTAGAAATACAAAATTCAGATCATCAAATTATTCGAACAATAGGTCCCGTTGTAAATCCCCCAAATTCTATGTGTTGGGATGGTAAAGATGACAATGGAGCAGATGTGGGTCCGGCCGCTTATTTTATTACTATTACTCTTGATAATGATTGTAATACTGATTGGCATAACACATATTCATTTCAAAAATTAGATGAAACTACTCCTTATTTTTCATGTACATGTAATTCTTCAGTTAGCAAACCGCCTCAACCATGTTGTTCAAGTACCTATACCCTCTCGAATGTCACACTGATTGACGATCCTACTATATCAGGATCTACATTATATTCTTACAATGGAAATTTAACGATTGGTGACGGCGTGAATATTCCGGCTACTGTATGTGGCTCAACAAACATGATAGATTTTCAAGTAGATAATTACATGGATTTTGATGGACAATTCAATAATATTAATATAGAGACTGGGGCATTAGTTAATATTGATTTGATTGCATGCAGAATATCTCATCCTTCGCAGGATAATTCAAATGATGATGCTAATTCAAGTCAAGATTTTACCCAAATATTTAAAAATAACCTTAAAATTTATCCCAACCCTGCTTCAAAATCAGTCACTATAGAAACCGGCATGTCGGGAAGTTTTCATCTTCAAATTACCAATGTGTACAGTAATCAGTTAATGAATTCCAACATCGATGGTTCCTTAGCGCAAATAAACATTTCCATTCTTTCGTCAGGCATTTATTTCGTAGAGGTTAAAGATGCTAAAGGAATTTCCATTGGTTATGGGAAACTTATTGTTCAATAGAAATATTCAAATAATATCACCATCTTTCTCCATCGGCGTGTATTCACTCACTTATACGCATCTTCTTAATTTTCCCTATTTAGAGGTTCCTGTAGTGTCCAACAGTAAGTCGAGATTTGTAATATTTGTAATCCGGACTGCTGAGAACGGAAATTGTAATTCCACAATTCATTGCCTTTGCGCCATTGTTGGAGGCTTAATCCAAGACCGGTGACAATGCTCAATATTAGCTGAAACGATCAAAATTTGCCCTTTCCCCGCAAGTGCGTGTAAGCTCAGTATGTAATTAATTGGCTCAACATCATATACCACATAAGAAGCTGCACAGTTTTGTAAGCACCCCTTTTTTAGGATAGGTTTGAATTAGACTTTTGCGGTGATTGATTATTCAAATTTAAATCTTTTAGGTTATCGTTATTATTATTACAACGGCTATTGAATGTGGTAAACTCAGCAGAGCTTTTAGGGGGAGGGAGTTTTCCACTTTCAATGGCCTGGCGATAGCCAAAGGGACTGTATCCATTTAACGATTTGTGGGGATGTAGTGTATTGTAATCCTTTATCCTTCTTCGGTCAGTTGATTTACCTGCCTGATATTGCTGAACAGATAGGCATCAAGAATATCTTCACGGTAGGTGCGGTTGAACCGCTCGACAAAACCGTTTTGCATAGGCTTACCGGGTTTAATAAATTGCAGTTGTATGCTCTGTTGTTTGCAAAATATTTGAAGTATGCTGCTGATGAATTCAGGTCCATTATCTACACGGATTGATTCGGGTTTACCTCTTTGCCATATTACCTGCTCCAGTACTCTTACCACCCGCTTAGCCGGCGGTGAGGTATCGGCTTCAACGGCCAGAACTTCACGGTTAATATCATCGATCAGGTTAAAGGTGCGGAACTTTCTTCCATCTGTGAGTGCATCACTCATAAAATCCATACTCCATTTTTTGTTGATGCCCGCAGGCTGTTGTAAAGCTGTTTTCACTCTGTCCGGCAACCTGCGCTTGTGCTTTGTGCGGATATTTAGTTTTAAAAGATCATACACGCGCTTTACGCGTTTGTGATTCCATATCAATCCTTCATTACGGATTCTTCCGTAATAGACTCCAAACCCCCGCGTGGGGTATTTTTCGGCTAAGCTTTGCAGTCTGGCAATCACTTCACTGTCGTCTTTGCGACTCTTGTAATAAGCGGCTGAGATGGATAGTCCTACTATCCGGCAGGCTCTGACGGTGCTGATGGATTCTTCTGTTTTGGTTTCTTCCACCAGCAGCCGCTTCCGACAGGGCCTTAGAGCTTTTTTTCGACAATGTCTTTTAATATCCGGTGATCGAGAGCCAGATCAGCATACATCGCTTTGAGCTTCCGGTTTTCGTCCTGAAGCTCCCGCAGCTGCTTCAACTGGTTTACTTCCATACCCGAATACTTGCTCTTCCAATTGTAGAACGTGGCTCGGCTAATGCCCAGCTGGCGGCAAATATCATCTGTCTTGCCACCTGATTGTTCCTCGTGAAGGGCTTTCACGATTTGTGTTTCCGTGAATCTTGCTTTTTTCATGTTGTTGAAATTAGTGCTTGTGGTCTAATTTCAACCTGTCCTATTTTTGGAGGTGCTTACAGTTTGAGTTAGTTTATTTATTGAATAAAAAAATAGCAACAGTGACCTTATATACCATTTTTAGGAATCGAATGTTGGATTTAAGTAATTTTGTAGCAGGTGTTTACATTGGAAAAGTTATTTCACATGGGAAGTTAATTGAAAGTGAAAAAATCATAAAAGAATAGATTAGTTTAAGCATCGCCGTCTGCGAGTACGAATGAGGTTCTGGACACAGTAGCCTGATGAAGGAGGGCGGTGGACAGACATGTTGGAAACACGTAGTGTTCTGGCGTGAGTTTTTGTTCGTTGTGTGAGAGCTGCTTGTGTAATGATTTGGCAGGTAGACAAGTACTGGAGTCGCAGACGAGCTCCTTAATCAGCCGAGGAAATTAGGGGTATTTTTGATGGCAACTGGAAGTGATAAGAATTACCTATCGGTCGGTGCCCTTAGGCTGACCGAGAATTTTTGGACCTCAAAAACATTGGACTCATATTCATTCTGTTTCTATTACCTTAAATTTGTAAGTGTTCCAAATTCATCACTTTCATCGAAATAAAACCTGGTGCTTAACCGATATTGCTCAGCCCCTGGACAAAGATGCCACTTTCCGGAAATGGTATTATAGGAATGTATCCGCGTTTGATAAATATACCTTCACCCGATACAGGTATTGCCAATGGATCTATTTACCAACGCCATACAAACAGAGCCTAAATTCCAAGTTAAGAGCTACGCTCTTCTAAACTGCTGAAAGTATATTGGTGGTAAAGTTTCAGAAGAATTGATAAACAAAGACTGCGCAGAATAAAGTGGGTCGCCTTTAGGAAAGTGTTTCTGAATGCCATCAGCAAAAATGTTTACCCTATGTTTACCCAGGGTAACAAAACATTGACATAATCATTTGGTAAACAATCATTTAAAAATTTAACAGTAGCTCCGGCAGGAATCGAACCTGCATCCTGAGTTTCGGAAACTCATATTCTATCCGTTGAACTACGGGGCCAGCTAAAACGTGAAAGTTGAGATTTGAAACGTGAAAATTTGAAATGTGAAAGTTTTGAGATTTACGATTCTTTTGACCGGCTAAGATAAATTATCCCCTCCTTAAAATGATAGTCGAAAAAGGGCGGAGTATTAAATTCCTGACATCCGGCAGAAGCTTTTCGGGAGAAGAAAAAATCACTCCCGCATATTGTTTGAAATCCTCCGGTAGACTGAATTCCACCAATTCTTCAGAAAGATTATGAATAACGAGCAGCGCCTCATTCCCATCACCCCGGACATAGGCAAGCAATTGTGAATTATTTAAATCAGCCGCTATAAAATCCTGTGAAGTAATTGCGTCATTTTTCTTTCTGAAATCTATAAGGGTTTTATAATGAAAATAAAAGGAGGAAGTATCCTGAAGCTGAGCGCTCAATGGCTTCATAAAATCATCTGTTGAGTAAGTAGATTTTTCCCATGAAGTTTGATGTGGATCTCTTCCTTTTGCATCCCATAGAAAAGGCTCCCTGATCAGGTTATCCGGCTTCATGCCCTTCATCCCAATTTCTTCACCGTAATAAATAAATGGTGTTCCCGGTAGCGTCAGGTAAATACACGCAACGAGTTTTGCTTTGTATTCATTATTTTTCAGATCGCTCATGATCCTGTTGTTATCATGATTACTGAGGAAAATAGGATCAATGAAATCAGGGGCATATTTTTCATATTCCTTTCTGATCAAAGTGAGCATGGGGCCGATGCTGTCACCCCTTTCAGTCTGCAAGCCCCTCAGTATTACCCACGAAAGCTGGAAGTTGAAAGCACCACTGAGGGCTGGAAGGTATTGCGCAACACGATTGTATGTGTTCCAGCATTCACCAACAGTGATCACATCAGGTTTCTGCTGCTTCAGTGCATCTGTAAATTCTTTCCACCATACAATATTTTTTTCCGGATTGTCAGGATCATAAACATGCTGGGCTGCATCCAGACGATAGCCATCAATTTTTGTTTCCTTCAGCCACCACAATCCGGTTTTGATAATTTCCCTTCGTACCTCCGGGTTATCGAAATTCAAATCGGGCATCCCGCGCCAGAAGTATGCGTAATATTTGGTGGAATCAGCTGCATAAATTGTTGAATCACGGTCTTTATACCATCCGCCCTCCCTTGTAGCTGCAGGATTCTTTTCCCACACATAATATTCGCGATACTTTGGATCATTGGTTATAGCAGCTTTGAACCAGGGATGCTGCTCGCTTGTGTGGTTCACCACGAGATCCATGAGCACAAGAATGTCTCGTCTGTGCGCCTCACTCACGAGTTTCTTGAAGTCATCGAGGGTGCCGTATTCCGGGTCCACCGAATAATAATCTGTGACATCATATTTATGATAGCTCGGCGAGGGATTGAAGGGCGTAAGCCACAATCCGCCAATACCAAGTTGCTGCATGTAATCGAGCTTCGCAGTAATGCCATTCAGATCTCCGATGCCATCGCCATTGGAATCGTAAAATGAGCGGATAAAAATCTCGTAGAAAACACGCCGGTCGCAATCGGTTCGCATACTTTGTTCAGCAGTTAATTCTTTTTTGCCATGAATTACCTGCTGAGCGTTAATCGAAATCGGTATGATCAGAAAAAAAACAAAGCCGATGCTTTTCATTAGATCAAACGTAGGAACTTTTTACCTGTTCTTTTCATCTACCCATCTTCATTTTTGCATATTTATTTTACTTCATTTATTTTTAAAAAAATGATGCGAATGAGTGGAATGGTTTTATTACTGAAGCGGGCCTTAATGATCGTGTGATTTGCCCGGGAGGCAGTGGAAGGAAAAATTTTTTCGAGTGGATTAAGATAGCATTTTATTTTCAACCCTGAGCAACAATAAGCCGGAATTTATTTTTAAAATGATCATACTTTATTTAAACCTCAAATGGATCTTGCTGAAATTATAAAGCAAAGAATAGCGGAAGAAGGACCCATCTCATTTCATGATTTCATGCAGATGTCACTCTATTATCCTGAGTTAGGATATTATACCAATGCGGCAGAGAAAATAGGAACGAAGGGTGACTACTATACAAGCCCTGCTTTCACTTCTGTATTTGGAGAAATGGTTGCAAAGCAGGTTGAGGAAATGTGGTGCCTGATGGATAAAAATGAATTCACCGTTGTGGAATTCGGAGGAGGAACCGGTACACTGTGCAAGGATATATTGAGACAGGCAAAGCATAATGAAAGCTTTTATGACAAGTTAACCTACTGCATCATTGAGAAAAATTCATCATTGCTGAAAGCAAATTTCAATGACACCTGGATGATGAATAAAGTAAAATGGTTAAATTCTTTGAGTGAAATACCAGAAGTAACGGGATGCATTTTATCAAACGAGCTGATAGATAATTTTCCGGTTCACCGCGTGGCAATGGAAGATATTCTGATGGAGGTGTACGTGGATTATCAAAATGAATTCATTGAAATATTGAAACCTGCCTCAGCGGATCTGCTGAAATACTTTGAAGAGCTTACGGTGGTGCTGCCAAAAGGATTCCGGACCGAAATAAACCTTAAAGCAATTGAATGGATTAAAGAAGTTGCAAATACTTTGAAAAGTGGATTTGTAATAACGATAGACTATGGTTTTCCCTCATCGGAATTATATATGGATCAAAGAAGGGATGGCACGCTCATGTGTTACTACAGGCATACCATAAATGATGATCCTTATTCCAGCATTGGCAGGCAGGATATAACCGCACACGTAAACTTTTCAGCATTGTGCCGGTGGGGAATCAAAAATGGCTTGGCTTGTTCCGGATATACTGATCAGTTTTATTTCCTCCATGCGCTTGGAATAGCAAATCATCTGAGGGAGATGGAAAAAAATAATAAAGTGAACGTGGAAGAGCATCAGAGGCAATTATTTCTCATACACACTTTATTAATGGATCTGGGCAGGAAATTAAAAGTGCTGATCCAGCAAAAAGGAGTGCCTGCACAACCATTAACAGGTTTAAGTTTTTCGCAACCAGTTGTTTGAATAAAATAATTACCGGAGTGTTCAAAGGTCTGCGTATGAGAAGCAGGTGCTAAAAAAAGAAACCCGCTCATTGCGGTGCGGGCTGCAATTATAGTGTGGAATAAAATCTAAGTAAGATATATCGATGGCTCCTTAACCGGGTACCCTGATCGGCCATAAATTGCTTTGATATAAAGCCTCAATAAGTTAGTGCGATTTTCTTTAATTGCACACAAGGGAACCTATGATAATACCAGACCTTGCAGATTTCAAAAATCTGCGTGGTTTTTTTTATTGCACCATTGTATCGCTATCAGGCAAGGAAATATTTTTTAATAAATCATCGTCTTCATCACACCATGAGTATTAATAAATCCTCTGAACATTCCTTCGGTATTGAAGGGCATTTCAATATGACCGGCTCTGTCAATAGCGATACAACCCCCTCTACCACCTTCTTTTTTAAGTTTGGTTCTAACTACATAATTCGCAGCATCATGAAGACTGATAAAACGGTATTGCATTATTGCCGAGATGTCGTAAGCAACTACATACTTTATGAAATCTTCGCCATGCCCGGTGCATGAAACGGCGCACGTTTTATTGTTGGCATACGTACCACATCCTATCAAAGGAGAATCGCCGATTCTTCCATATTTCTTGTTAACTGTTCCCCCTGTTGATGTCCCTGCAGCAACATTCCCAAAGCGGTCGACGGCCACACATCCCACGGTACCGAACTTATCTTCCGGAAAGCGATCCGCGGGAATAACCATACCAGTGGTATCTGTGAAATTAACTGATGTCGTATCCCCCTGAATCACTTTCTTCAATTGCTCACGACGGTAGGGAGTAAAAAAATATTCCGTATCAATCATCGTGAGTGCATTGTTCTTCGCAAACTCTTCGGCGCCCCGGCCTGAAAGCAAAACAAATTTGCTGCTGTCAAGAACTTTGCGCGCTGCTGTGATAGGATTCTTTACTGTTTTGACGCCGGCAACTGCACCAGCTTTTTGGGTACTGCCCTCCATGATCGCCGCATCCATTTCTATGGTACCATTGTATGTAAGCACGGAACCTCTCCCTGCATTAAAAAGAATACAGTCTTCGAGAACCTTAATTGCAGAAACCACCGCATCCATACTCGTTCCTCCATTTTGTAAGACTGCATAACCCGCCTTAAGTGCCAGAGCAAGAGTATCATTATAAGCTTGTTCCTGCTGAGCAGAAAGAGCAAGCTTTTTAAGAGCCCCTGCACCGCCGTGAACGGCAATAGCAATTGGATGATTTGCAACCGGAATTTTGGTTTGACTCAACAGAAGTGAAGAGATTAATGCCACAAAGGATAATGTGAGAAATAATTTAATCATTGCTAAATTTTGAAATAACAGACAATGCCGGGTGCAAAGTTTGTTTTCTTATTAGATTGATTTAGTTCATGCGTGATGGAATAATAAAGCTCTGCTTTAAAATGATCATTAAATATATAGTAGAAGCCTGCTGCAGTTCGCAGCCTGTCAATCTTCTCATGCGTTGGATGATTGACCGGGTACCAAAATTCTCCATATACAAAGGGAACCAGATAATAGTTGATGTGATAGCGAATCGTAAGCCGGTCACGATTGTATATTAAGAAAGTTTGCTTGGTATCACCAATCACCAGATTATAAAATGAGCTTTGGATTCTTCCGCGCAAAGTGGCAGAAATCCTTTTATAGCCTTTTGTGCAGGAAACATCGGCATACAGCATTTGGCGTGGCTGATAAATATTTTCAATGGTGCGCTGCTGAATGAAGCGGTAATTAAGTCCAAAGGTAATGTTACGATTGAGCCTGTAGTTGAGGCCCGCATCAATAAAGGAACTTCCAAGTTCCAAGAGGTTTTGTTTGAAGAGTTCCTGATTGAAGAGTGAAGCAGAAAAAGACGGGGAAATTTTTTTTTCAATTGATACCCCAATTATGCCCTGAAAATCCTGCTGCTGCGCTTGCGCAATTTTGCTTATAAGAAGCTCCTCCGTGATCAATAATGACAGGCTCAGGCAACAAATATTTCTTACCTTTCTTGTCATCAGTATTCGATGGAAAATTCCTTTGAGTAAATCAGAATATTTTTCTCATTGTATATCTTCTTGCCGATCAGCATTCCCCTGCTATCATAGATGTATTCTGTATGCCGGATTATTTTTCCATCCCGGTCATAGGTACTTTCTAAAACAGGATCACTGGAAGGATTATAAGTGAGTTCTATTTTTTCAGATAGGTTTCCGCCTTCGTCTGTGGTGATTTTCTCCGTCAGATTATTCCATTTGTTATAGCGGCTTTCTATCTTCCTCATTACTTTTTGATCAGAAGAAAGCTGAATGTATAACACTTCATCACCATGACTGTTATATTGAAACTGTTCATGATCCTTAATATTTCCATGCGGGTCATAGTCAATGCTCTCAATAACATTCCCCTGGCGATCATATCTCGATAAGTTTTTTTTAAAAGTAGAATCGCCTTTTCTAATATCAAAAGTTGAGGTAGTTACTGACTTTATTTTTCTATCCTTAATCTCAGACTTACTCTGTGAGAGTACCGGAAAACAAAAAAGTAGCAGGATGATGCAGAGGCTACAGACACAAGTCATATATCGCCGGCATAAAGTCATAAACCCGTTAGAGGAAGCAGTTATTGGAAAATTTTCAGGGTATCAATGCCAACCGTTTGTTTTCTGTCACTAATCGTTACTTGCTGAATTACTGGAATTGTTCCCCCGGCAACAGTAAATGAAGAATCGAGTGAATATGCGTATACAGTGTAATTGCCGGTGTAAAGAAATTTGAATTCAAATTGCCCATCGTAAGTGGTTTTAATTCGCTTGCTGTAACTGATGTCATCTCCGAAAATGAGATACACATATATATCTGATCCCGGATATTCACTGATAAACTGGGTGAACGTACTGTTGAAATGCTGAACGTATACAGACCCCCTGATTGAAGCATCGCCACCCACACCAGGATTTTTTTCACAGGAAAAAAATAATAGAACGCTTGCGGTAACAATAATTAATTGCAATAATTTATTCTTCATGATTCAATCAATTGATTTTGAAACTGGAATTCATTCAGATCAATCACCCGGTCAATATTTAATTCAGCAGGTAAATTATTCGCAACCAGAATAATGGTTCGCCGGGTTTTTTGCTTATTGATCCGTTCAGCGATAACTTTTTTTGTTTCTGAATCCAGCTCATCAAATGCCTCATCCAGCAAGAGAATTTTTTTACGGGTGAGAAGTGCCCGGGCGAACATCAGTTGCTTTCGCTGACCAGCAGAAATATTTCTTCCAAAGTCGTCGAGATGATAATCCAGAGTACCATCCTCTGTTTCAGCAATTTTGAAATTCAATCGTTCCAGCCATTGAGCAGCTTTCATTCTTTTCTCCTCTGCACGGCTGTAGGAAATTGCTTTGAACACCGTATTGCCGATTAAAGGAGCCTCCTCGGAAACGATCGCAACATTTCTGCGAATGGTGTTCGACGCCAGTAAATCATAGTCATATTCATCAAGAAAAATTTTACCCTCAGTTGGCGGATAAATTCCCATCATCAATTTCAAGAGTGTGGTCTTGCCAGAACCTTGTTTTCCTTTAATAAGGGTTATAGTATTTGGCTCAATAGTGAATGATACGCCGTGCAAAATCGGTTCTTCTGAATTTGAATATTGCAATGAAACATTCTCAAAAGAAATTTTTCCGGAAACATTCTTGATTTCTCTTTTCTGAGATTTTTCCTCGGCGGGGAAGTTCAGAATGTGCAGTAGCTTCAGAAAAGACACACTTCCCATCTGCCATACAACATTCACCTTTAATATTCTCCTTATCACACTCTGCATATAAAGAAAGAGCAGTACAAAATCAAGCACACCGGTTCTGTTAATTCCGTAGGGTTGCACCTCCCGCTGTGTGGTTACGTAATAAAGCAAGAGGGTTAGAGTACCGAATAACAGCAACGGCATCAGTGCCTGCACAATTGAATAAATCTTCCAATAGCTGATCCCGTATTGATAGAGCTTAGCGGAGCGTTTGTTGTATTGTAACTCCTCCGGAATTTCCCGGTTAAAGCTTTTTACGGTAAAAAATGCCTGCATTCTATTAGCAACAAATCCGAGCAGAGTGGATCGCTGGTTTCTTCTGTTCATTGTAGCAGCGCGAAGACTTTTATTGAGGAACAAGATGATTCCGCATGATGCTGCTATGCACGCAAGCATTATGAGTGTAAGGTTGGCATTCACCAGGGAGAGAACCGTGACAGCAGCCACTAAAAAAATTATATCACCTGAGAACTGAATCACGCCTTTTGAAATGAAACGCTGAATGAAAACAAGGTCACCGCTGTACCTCAATAAATATTTACCCGTAGGCTTTATATGATTGGTTAAGACTGAATGGGAAAGCTGAGTTCTGAAAAGCTGTTCACGGAGGTCACGGGAAAAGCGTTCACCAATAGTTCCCGTAAAAAAATTTTCACCCAGCGTGAAAATTGCTTTTCCTGCGATCAGAAAAATAAAGAAAATAAAAAACCCTCGTGGGGATTGAAGTTGAATCCCAAGGGTATCGAACAATCTTCCTTTTACAGAGTGATCATTTAAGGCGAGTTCATAGAATCTGCCGATACTCAATGGTATCAATACGTTCAATAAACTGCTTAAAATAGTTGCAAAGAAAGTAATACCCACCAGCAGCTTGTTGCGGGAAATAAAAGTGTTAATAAGCCGGTGCGCATTAAGCATAACTATTCAATTACAAAATCCATCCCTCACAAAATTAATCAGCTTTTCAGATGCACTGCTTTTCAAAGACTGCATGCGCAATCATTACGCGGCAACCTGTTCCTGCGATAGGAGGAGATAGTTGAATTCTCCGCTCATTATCTGAAACATGTCAAGGACGGCCATTTTGCTGTATTGCTGTACTTCCTGAATAAGGAGCGGACTCATCGTAAATCTTCCGCTGATAAAAGCAGGAATTATGTTCATCTTTTCCAGAACCTCGATACCCTGAAAGGCACTCAGGCTATCGCCGCAACTAAATACTACAGAATGAATTGTTGACATAAATTCATGTGACTTCAACAGAAAATCAGTTTCCCTTTCAAACAATCCGTCAGCAATTTCCATTACGATATAATCTGGTTTTTCTAAAGACAGCTTCGCAAGCAGTGACTGATAAAGGTCAAGGAGTTCTTCCTTTTCGCACATATAAGTTGAAGGAAAGCCCATTTCAGAAAAATCTGTGACCACGTCAGCGCCGCAATCATATACAAAATCCCGGTCCTTGGTATGCACTGTACCCGTAAATTTCATGAATGCTACACGCTTGCCTGTTAGTTTTAAGCCACGTGCTATAGAACCAGCTGTAGTAGTTTTTCCGCTGTCCATTGTTGAGCCGATAGAGAGAACAACTTTTGCATTACCCGGTACAGATGCTGAAAACGGCACACGCGTTTTTCGATACCATTTTGTATTGATCACTTTTCCTTTTTCATCACAAGCGTAGCCAATCATCCGGATTTTGGTTGGCTCAATGTCTTTTAAAGCCCAGTTCTTTGTTCTTACCACACCTACTGCTCCGCCCGCGGCCAGTATATCATAAAGTTCTAATGGCTCAGTAGGTATGTACCCCTCAAACTGCGAAGTAGCATAGCGATCAGCAAATGCCGCCATTATATAATCGCCCTCGAAGATTGTAAGACTGCGCTTCTCTTCGCCTTGAACACTTTCATGTTTTCCAAGGGTTACAATTTCAAAGACTGCTACATCACCACTTATCGGGTGGTGCGTTGTGATTATTTTATCATTCAGCGTGTACTGCTGAATATCACGGGTTACAATCGTTTTTTTGATTCTCATGGCTTTTGCTTCTAGCGTTGACAAATTATTTTCTGTGTGTGAATCACCTGATTGTTTGAAATGACTTTGCATAAGTAAATGCCCGGTGTAAGTTGTTCAGTGACCGGAAATGTTATTTGTGATTGTGAAAATGATTTTTGAAAAACTAATTTGCCGGTGACATCCTGTAACTCCACTTGTTTTTCTGAATTATCGGTTGTGGTAACGATAATGAAATCGTTAAAAGGATCAGGAAAAACCGAAACTGTTTCGTTGTTATTTGCAGTAGTCGCAATTCCAGTTACCATGGAATATTTTATTACCAGCATATTCCGCTGCTGATTATTTTGCCAGGTGCTGCCGGCAACAAAGAGGTCATTATTCAACAGGTATAAAGTGTTGGCTGCGTCGAGTGTATCTGAAGAGCCACCCCATGAGGTTTGCCATGCCTGGCTTCCATCAGAATTGTATCTTATGATCACAATATCAAAATTCAAATCAGAAGCTGAACCATTATTGGAGTGCATAGAGAGGTATACATTCCCAAACTGGTCGGCCAAGACAGCATCGGCTATATCATCCAGGTGATTTGTCCCATCAAATGATTGCAGCCAGATTTGATTTCCGCTGGCATTATATTTTGCTGTGACAGTATTCAGGTTTACCACGGCAGAATTATCAGCATCAGTTGTTCCTGTGATGATCAAGTTTCCATCTAAATCCATTGTGATACCATTTGCTTCATCACCACCTCCGTTATTTATTCTTTTCTCCCACTGAAAATCTCCGGCAGAAGAATATTTCAGCGTGACAATGTCAGATGAATCTCCGGCAGAGGCGCTGTTACCGGTGATGTAAATATTTTCATTTCCATCTATCAACATTCCTTTCGCTTCTTCACTTCCAAACCCATTGTTGTATGTCCTCACCCATTGCTGAGTTCCATTGTTATCATATTTTATCAGGAGAATATCATTGTTTGTGCCGTTAAAAGTTCTTCCTGTCACATATACATTCCCTGCTTCGGATAATTGAATGAAGCTTCCCCTGTCAGCACCATTGCCTGCGCCGGCGTAGGTGACAGTCCATAGCAAATCCCCGGCGGGAGAATATTTTACAGTAGTTGCTTCATCATTAGAATTGATTGTTGGGTCACTGTCAGTTCTGCCAGTGAGATAGCTGTTTCCTGCCGCATCTATTTGCATATCGTACGCCTTGTCATACTCATGAGTTGGTGAATCATAAAAGCGAAGCCATAAGCTGTCACCCGTAGCTGCATCCATTTTCACAAGAGTATAGTCGCCGGAAGTGCCACTGTTTTTTGTGAACCCTGCAACCAGCAAATTGTCATTGTTATCAATGGCACAAACCTGTGCTTCATCTTCGCTGCCAGGTGTAGTTCCATTAATATATTTTGTCCAGAGCGTATCACCCTGGGCAGTAAGCTTGATGGAAAAGAAATCGCGGTTTTCTACGCGTCGAACAGAATATCCTGCCAGATAAATATTTCCCTGTGCATCCATTTTAATATCGCGAACATTATCAGAGTTGTCACCAGTGCCATTGAATGAATTAGCAAAGAGCTGAGA
Source organism: Chitinophagales bacterium (assembly GCA_039920305.1). Taxonomy (GTDB): domain Bacteria; phylum Bacteroidota; class Bacteroidia; order Chitinophagales; family UBA10324; genus DASRAJ01. The sequence continues at coordinate 7,884 of JBDSEA010000164.1, read as the reverse complement.
GCCGGTGTTATCATATTTTACTACCAGTGCATTGCGCTGAATATTATTGTCTTCCTCATAGCCGGCAATGAAAACATTTCCATCTCCATCAACAGTCATTGAATTTCCAACATCATCATATCCTCCCGAACCGGCGTATTCCTGTGCCCAAACCTGTGAACCTGAAGAAGAGTATTCTACTGTGGCAATATCATAAGCTACCACGGGTGTTGCATCTGCATCAGAAAATCCGGTAACAAAAATATTTGATCCCGAAACCGAGATGGAGGTGGGTATATCATCATTACCTCCGGTACCCTCGTAGGATGAAGCCCATTGCTGTGCACCGGAAACATTGTACTTGATTGTCAGGTAATTATAATTAACAAAAGGTGTTGCATCACCATCACTTTGCCCTGTTATGTACACCAAACCTGAAGCATCAACAGTGATCGCAGTTACCTCATCATCGTCTACAAAGTCATACACCTTTGCCCATTGCTGGGCGCCTGAGGAATTGTATTTAATGGTGTAGTAATCATGGTTGGTTCCATTGCTGCTCCATCCTGTTACATAAATATTATTGTTTGCATCAATTGCCATTGCCTGGGCACGGTCGTTGTGTGTGCGGTCACCATACTCATGCCATTGCTCAGTACCGCCGGCATCGTACTTGATGGTTACATAATCATCATCATTGCCATTGAAGCTTCTCCCGGTGATATAAATATTATTGGAATTATCGGTTACTGTTTTTACTGCGCGATCTGTTTCATTACCCAGTCCATTATACCGTGCCGTCCAAAGTTCAGATCCGTCGTTAGAATATTTTATGGTTAGGTAATCATCATTAGTGAAGGCAGTTTCATCTTCATCACTTTGTCCGGTTACAATTACATTTCCATCACCATCAAGTGCAATGGAATTTGCCTGGTCGTACCCATTTGCCTGATCGTTGTTGTAAAACTTACTCCACAAAATAGTTCCGGTAGAGTTCAATTTTATCGTAAGAAAATCATTTCCTACATCCGCACTTTTCCCAAACCCGGTGGTATACACGTTTTGTGAGGCATCTACAATAATCGCAAGGACCTCATCGGGGCCGTTTCCTGAAGCATTAAACATCGCTCTCCAGATTACATTACCTGATGCATCCATTTTCTGAATCAGGCAATCGCGATCGTTTCCAATATTTACTGTTGATCCGCCGGTATAGATATTTCCTGAACCATCAGTGGTTATGCAGGTATACCGGTCATTATAGTCACCCTCACCGTTGTATTGAAACACCCATGTTGCAGTTGGCTGAGCAATCACATTGCTTACGGCAAGAATGATTAATGCCAATTGTACAATGATGAAACCCACTTCATATTTTGAAGACGTCATGTTTAATTTTGTTTAATCACTTTAATTATCTTCTCCTCAGTGCCCTGAATCACGTGAACGAAATACATTCCCGCAGGTAGTTCAGTTCCGAACTGCAAACTGTTTGACTGAAGATCAATGGCACTATAAATCGTTATTCCCAGAACATCATATACTATAATGTTCACTCCCTCATTTAAATCACTTTCCCATTGAATATTCACAAAGCTGTTAGTAGGATTTGGAGATGCAGTTACCATTAGCGCATTTACTTCGGTGGTCATGGCCTCGCTGTTCTTACATAGGATGGTAACCTTACTTCCTTTTGATGTTTTAGAGCATCCAAAGTTATTTGTGACCACCACCTTGTATGTTCCTTTGGCTTTAGCAGTAAAGGAATTTTTAGTTGCACCTGCAATGTTATTAGATCCTTTTTTCCATTGATAGCTGCACGTGCAGCTTTGAACTGAAAGTATTACGCTGTCCCCCTGACAAAAGGAGAGTGATCCGTTGGCGGTAACATTCACGCCAGGCAGAGGATTAACAGTTACCACTACAGTGTCTTTCCCTGAACATCCCAATCCATTATCCACTGTAACTATATATGATGTTGTCGCCGCAGGGCTTGCAATGGGATTTGGAATGGTGTTGCTGGTAAGACCCGCTGCGGGTGTCCAGGTATAATTTGTTCCGCCTGTTGCATTAAGCTGAACATTCGATTTCTTACAGATGGAAACGTCACTTCCGGCATTTACAGGAGGTGGGGGACAATATTTCAAAGTAGTCGCATTGAAACCGGTGGAGGAATTTTCTGTAGAGTAGCCGCCTGCATAAACATATCCCGTCTTATCAACTGCAATTACACGTGCCACATCATCTTCATTTTTGCCACCATCATATTTTCCAGTCCAGCGGATTCTTCCATTGTCATCCAATCCCAATGTGATCATGTCTTGCCTGGAGGAAGCTTCATTGCTTTCACCGGTTACATAAATATTCTCAAACTGATCAGCAGCTATCGCGAAGCCACGGTCAAGGCCATTGCCGCTGCCATCGTATCGGGCAACCCATTGCTGATTACCAGATAATTTGTTATACCTGATGGTAACAACATCTGCTGTATCCACCCCTCCCGATACTGCTGCCCTTCCCGTGACATAAGTTCCCTTAGAAGTTGTAAGGATTCCATATCCTATGTCATTAATATTTCCATCTCCATTATAAGTACTCTTCCATTGCTGAACACCATTGCTATTGTATTTCAATGCAATAATGTCAAAGCCATGAGTTGAAGTTCCTGTATTTCCTGTAACATACGCATCACCAGTACTGCTTTCTAAAAACAGATCACGGGCCTCATCATCCTTGTTGCCTGCATAGGCTGTTGCCCACTTCTGAATAAGAGATGCATTATACTTTAAGGTAAGAATATCATAATTGCTTCCGTTCCATGTTCTACCTGTAACTACAATGTAAGTGGAAGATGCAAGCGCGGTAGGAAATATTGCCATATCTGCAGCCCGGTCAATTCCGTTTCCACTGCCATTGTAGCGAACAACTGAAAGTTGATTTCCGATAGATGAGTATTTGAGCGTTGCGATATCATAGTTGGTTACCTTTGAAGAAATATTCTGATCACTGTAGCCAGTTACAAAAACATTTCCGTTGAATTTATTTACGGAAATAGCCGTAGCAACATCATTCTCAAAATTAAAATCATAGCGGGAGGTCCAGAGAATATTCCCAGCAGAATCAAGCTTCATTGTTACATAATCATCGCTTGTTCCATTACCTACGCTGCTGCCGCACACATATATGTTACCCGAAGTGTCAAGAGTAATTGATCTTCCTTCATCATCCTGCTGTGAAAAATCATAGGTCACCACCCACTTAGTAATTCCGGATGAATTGATTTTTGCAACAAACAAATCACGGCGCACTTCAGGGTTGATCATGTATCCTGTTACATAAATATTCTTTTTAGAATCAATGATCATCCCCTGCACCTTATCGGTAAAATCACCTTCACCATTAAAGCTCTTGGTCCAAACGGCAGAACCTGTAGCAGTTGAATATTTAACTGCTGTAGCATCTTTTTGTGTGACTGTATTTTGAGAACCACCCGCAACGTACAGGTTTGTTGCAGTCGCATCGAGCACAATTCCTTCAGCAATATCATCGCTGTTGGTTGCTGTGCCATCAAAATACACTGACCACTGGAGGGTACCTGAAGAATTGTATTTGAGGGTGATGAAATTATTGGCAATGATCGCAGCCGTAGCATTTACATCACTTTTTCCGGTGACATAAACATTCCCGGAAGCATCTACTAAAATTGCACTTGGGTCTTCATCATTCAATGCAGCATTTCCAAAGGTTTTTGCCCACTGCTGAATGCCGGTAGAATTATATTTAACAGTAACGATATCGAAGTGGTTTCCAAAATCTGTTTTACCGGTTACATAAACATTCCCAGAAGCGTCAGCTTTTATGTAGCTGCCAAAATCATCATTTGTTCCATTGTAAAATTTAGTCCACTGTGCAACTCCTGAAGAATTATATTTGATAGTCATCACATCATAGTCACTGGAGTTTTCTGACCTTCCTGTAACGTATAAGTTTCCTGAGCCATCGAGCATAATATCCTGACCACGATCGTTCCCAAATCCGCGGTTATAAACTGTTCGCCATGTTTCCGATCCGGTGCTGCCGTACTTTATGGTGATCACATCATCATCCACAGTGGTTGCTGTTCGTCCTGTAACCACGCAACCTCCGGAATTATCCGTTACAATCCCGTTTCCTCGATCTGTTCCCTTACCTGTACCATTGATTTGTGCTGCCCATTGCTGCACGCCATTCGAGTTATACTTGATAGTGATGAGGTCATCATTCAATGTTGCAGTTGAATCACGGTCGGTGCTTCCTGTAATGAAAACATTTCCACTATTATCCACTGCAATACCATTGGGTTCATCATCCTGATTGGCTGTCGTATTATTATAGGTAGCTGACCACTTGAGTGTTCCTGAACTGTTGTAGGCGCGGGTCATAATATCATTCTGCGTGGCGCTTCCTCCATCGGATTGTCCCGTCACATAAATGTTCGACGAGCCGTCTATAGCCATGTATAAAATTTTGTCGGCGCCATTACTTGCTCCATTGAACTGTCGGGTCCAGATCGTATCACCGGCCGAATTCATTTTCACAATAAGATAATCCTTATCCTGAAAAGGGTTGAAGGTATAGCCGCCGAGGTATAAATTGCCCGAAGCATCTGTGACAATGGCATTATAGCGATCAGAGTTATCACCAGAACCCATCTGAGAATTAATCCATAGTGGAGCTACCTGAGAATGGGTAACTGAAAAAATAAAAAGCATTAAGAGTGTGAAAAGATGTTTCATAGTTTATTTGTTAATGTTGGAAATTTTTAGAAGGCAAAACAAGGCCCTGCTGATGTGCAGGAAAAACATTGTACTCTGAACAGGAATTCCTAGAATGTGAACAGGGTTTTGGGGAGGTTAAACCCTATTTTACAAAAATACTTCATTAAGACATATAGATCGTATAATTTAATTCGCGGCACCCCTTTAATTCCGCTTTTCAGATTCATCAGCCATCACCCTTTGTGCGCGTGCCTGGGTTAGGTAGCCATTATAAGTTAACAAATGTTACTTATTGATTCCATTAATCCATTTGATCAGTTACTCATAGCCAATCATGAGCTTATGAATGAAGCACAATTAAACCGATATAAAATCATTATGCTGGAGATATTTGCCATCGTAGCCAGCGAAACCGTTGGCCTGGTTCGCGGCGATAGTGGTTTAGCAGACCCTCTGAGGGAGCCGGAAAAAAATTAAGGAGAAACGTGAAGGAGCATCAGAGGCAATTAAATTTTTTGCAACCTGTTGTTTGAATAAAATAATTGCCGGAGTGTTTCACAGGGCTGCGTATGAGAAGCAGGTACTAAAAAAAGAAACCCGCTCATTGCTGTGCGGGCTGCTTTTGTGGTGTGTGATAAAATCTTAGTAACCCGGATTTTGAATCAGGTTCGGGTTGGCTACAAGATCAGTAAATGCAAGCGGAAAAAGATTTAAGTAATCAGGAACTGATATTCCTTCCGGAACACCCCCTTTGAACGGCCAAATGTAGGTTCCTCCTGTGAATAAACCATAACGGATTAAATCAGTCCGGCGATGACCCTCCCAGTACAGCTCTCTTGCACGCTCCGTGAGTACCCTGTCTGCATCGAGGGTGGTTACATCCCATTCAGGTGATGAAATGCCGCCATGCCCACGATCAATAATCTGATTCACTAAGGTGATAGCAGTTCCATTGTCACCGCCGCCACCGCCCCTTGTCACGGCCTCGGCATACATCAGATAAACATCTGCAAGCCTGAAGAGAGGAAAATCAGTATCCACAAAATTGCCGGTCGGATCGCTGCCCGGCTCCCCTTCAGATGTAATGTTTTTCCATTTGGTGATACCCCACCCATCAGTAAAGGTTGAAATGCTGGTGATCTCAAGATTTTGACCTGCCGTATAAAACATCTGCCGCTGATCAAGTGTGTCAGTGGTATCGCATTGTGAAACATAACCGCTTGTAGTTCTGTAGCCTGCCCATCCGCCATTGATTCCAAAATCAGCAGCTACCATGCTTCCTCCTACAGGAGCATGAACGAGAAAAGTGGTTCCGCCATACGTTTGGGTATAAAGCCCGTCAAAGGTGATGGGGAAAATTATTTCAGGTGAAAAATTATTATCGGCAAGAAAAAGATCCTGGTACACCGGATCCAGACTATAAGCACCTGAGTTGATTACTTTGTTACAATAGCTAACGGCATCTGTATTGCGCTCAGTACCGGTATAAACCTGTGCATTAAGATAAAGCTTTGCGAGAAGTGTCCATGCGGCTGATTTGTCAGCGCGGCCGTATTCATTTTGCTTGGATTCCGGGAGGAGGTTCTCAATGTCTTTGAGCTCACTTTCAATATAATTAAAGAGATCGGTTCTGAAAATTTGATTAGGGAGAAATGCTCCGGGAGCATCGGCCTCTGTTACAAAGGGAACATTGCCAAACAGGTCTATTGCATGGTAATAACTCAGGGCACGAAGGAATCGCGCCTCATTGCGATAAATACGAATGGTGGCTTGATCAGCTTCTGAAAAGCCCCGGTCACTCATATTGGCATCCGAAGACTGGCGGATAAAATCATTGCACAGGGGAACTTGAAAAAAGATACGGTTGTACATGGCAACAACGAATGAATTATTGGATGACCATGTCATCTGATGCAGTTCAGGAATACCCGGATCGTTCCATGCGCAAACAGCTTCATCAGTTGTTAGCTCCTGCAGGTTCCACAGCACGCGGAGGTATTGAGAGAATCCTTCATCAATACCGGATATGTCAGGACTGCCTGCAGGGCCCTGATTGCCTGAAATAGCCAGACCTGCATAGCATTTGGCAAGCACATGGATATAATTTGCAGGATCACTGTAAACTGATTCAGCATTCAGTCCATAGTAAGGAGATTGATCTAAATCTTTTACACACGAGGTGAAGGAAAGAGTAATGATTAACAGCACCGCGCTGAATCTTGTGAAAACTTTTTTCATATCTGGATCTTTTAAAGGTTAAGACTTAAGTTAAGAGAAAAAATTCTCGGGCGGGGATAAATGTTGTTATCAATTCCACCGGCAATTTCCGGATCAAGCCCGCTGTAATCCGTTATAACAAAAACATTCTGTACCACAGCTGCAACTTTCAAACTTACGTTTTTGCTCACAACATTTCTGAAATTGTATCCCAGGCTTACATTATCACAACGAAGGAAAGAAGCATCTTCAATATAATAGTCAGAGAGGTATTGAGCTTTCTGAAAGCCCGTTTCAAGGTAATTGGTTGTTACATTGTTTAAATACCCCTTGGTTCCATCGAGGTTGTTTGCAAAGATGCCCTGCTGTGAATTCACATTGTTGTATATATAATTTCCAATGCTCGCCCGCATGCTGAAGCCGGCAAACCAGTTTTTAAAAATAAATGATGACGAAAAGCCGAGGTAAACCTTAGGCTCCGGAGATTTATCAAGCCAGATGAGATCATCAGGGGTAATTTTTCCATCATGATTCTGATCTACAAATGCAGTGGTATCAGTGACAGGGTTTCCCGTAGCATTAATGGGCTTGCCATTCTCATCATAAATCTGCTGGTAAGCAAAAAACTCATTGAGTGGGAAGCCTACCGATTGAATTTGTATGGTATTACCAATTCCTCCTGAAATTCCTCCTACCAGGATTCCGATAGAACTCGAATCTTCCACTTTGGTGAGCTTGGTAATTTTATTTTTATTGAATGTTGCATTAGCGCTGAGTTCCCACTTTAAATTTTTAGTATCGAAAGGAATAAGATTGAGTGTTCCTTCAATACCCTTGTTCCCCATGCTGCCAACGTTTGTGAAAATCTGATTCGTAAAGTTTGATCCGTTTGGTACAGGAATTACTGCGAGAAGATCAGTAGAAAGCTTCT
>JBDSEA010000163.1:0-6617 GCA_039920305.1 Chitinophagales bacterium | reverse complement strand
GCTCGTAACTTGTGTAAAGCGCTTCGAATTCTGCACCCCAGCAATCAGAAAGACCGGGACATTCGTTCGGACACATAAGTGACCAGTTGCCGCCTTCTTTCACACGCTTCATGAACAGATCAGGAATCCAAAGTGCATAAAACAGATCACGCGCACGCATTTCTTCTTTACCATGGTTTTTTTTCAGCTCTAAAAACTCAAAAACATCAGCATGCCACGGCTCAAGATAGATGGCGAACGATCCTTTACGCTTTCCTCCACCCTGATCAACATATCGTGCGGTATCATTGAACACACGAAGCATGGGGATGATGCCGTTGGATTCACCATTGGTGCCCCGGATATAGGATCCGGTAGCGCGGATATTATGGATACTTAAACCTACTCCTCCTGCTGATTGAGAGATGAGCGCACAGCGTTGGAGCGTATCGTAAATACCCTGTATGCTGTCTTCTTTCATGGTGAGAAGAAAGCACGATGACATCTGGGGCTTGGGTGTTCCGGAATTAAAAAGTGTGGGTGTTGCATGTGTGAACCACCGTTCACTCATGAGGTTGTATGTTTCAATGGCAGCATCAATATCCTGCTTGTGAATACCAATTGCAACGCGCATGAACATGTGCTGCGGACGCTCGGAAACGGTCCCGTCTATTCGCAGCAGATATGATTTTTCCAGTGTCTTAAATCCAAAATAATCGAAATGATAGTCGCGGTCATAGATAATGCAGGAATCAAGTATTTCGGCATTTCTCTCAATGATCTGCATCACATCATCGGCGATCATGGGCGATTTCTTGCCTGATTTTGGATTGCGGTAATTATAAAGTTCACGCATAGCCTGTGAAAAGCTTTTCCTCGTATTCTTATGAAGGTTAGAAACTGCAATGCGTGAAGCAAGCTGCGCATAGTCAGGATGGCGTACCGTAAGTGTCGCTGCAGTTTCTGCTGCCAGGTTGTCCAGCTCCGTGGTGGTTACACCATCATAGATTCCTTCAATAACCTTTTTTGCAACCATAACTGGCTCAACATGTTCAGAGTTGAGGCCATAGCAAAGTTTTTCGATTCTTGAGGTGATCTTGTCGAACTTAATGGCTTCTGTTCTGCCGTCTCTTTTGATTACAAACATTGGAGTGATGGGTTTTGCATGCTGAGTGCTGACTTATTTGAACTGCGCATTATTTCTGGGATTTTTTTGCTTTTAATTCAGGTTCATTTCTTTTTGAAGTTATTGCCGTCGGATGGATGTAGATTCGTTTCTTTCATTAAATTTCCTACCCCTTTTTCAGGCAATGATTTCTGAATCTGCTATAACCTCTAACTATAACTCAGTTTCATCATACAGTTTCTGACCATTCATCGTTCATCATTCATCGCTCAATACTCAATACTCTTAAAACTCCTCTTCAATCGAAAACACCCCATTCGTTGCTGCCTGCGATTTCTTTTCTCCATTCTTCATCACTCCGCTCTTTTGATATTCCCCAACACGCTTTTCGAAGAAATTGGTTTTCCCTTGTAGTGAAATCATCTCCATGAAATCAAAGGGGTTGGTGGCACCGAATAACTTTGGATATCCAAGCGCACCGATCCACCGATCCGCCACGAATTCAATATACTGGCTCATCATCCCGGCATTCATCCCTATAAGGTTAACCGGCAGTGCATCAGTAATAAATTCCTTTTCAATTCTCACGGCATCACCGATGATCTCATACACCCGGTCTTTGGAAAGCTTATGCTGAATGTACCTGCTGTAGAGAAGGCATGCAAACTCGCAGTGCAATCCTTCATCACGCGAGATGAGCTCGTTAGAGAAACTCAGGCCCGGCATCAGGCCGCGCTTTTTCAGCCAGAAGATGGAGCAAAAGCTCCCTGAAAAAAATATTCCTTCCACTGCCGCAAAAGCAACCAGACGCTCTACGAATGATCCCTGTGATATCCACTTAAGCGCCCATTGTGCTTTTTTCTTAACACATTCAATGGTATCAATGGCATGAAACAAGTGATCTTTTTCTGACACATCTTTAATATAGGTGTCAATCAGAAGCGCATAAGTTTCACTGTGAATATTTTCCATCATAATTTGAAAGCCATAAAAGCAACGTGCTTCAGGAATCTGAATTTCTTCCATAAAACAGGTTACCAGGTTTTCATTCACTATGCCATCGCTTGCAGCGAAGAAGGCAAGTACATGAGAAATAAAATGCTTTTCTCCCTTATTAAGTGAATCCCAGTCTTTCAAATCCTGGTACAGATCAATTTCTTCGGCGGTCCAGAAGCTTGCTTCATGCTTCTTATACATTTCCCAAACATCAGGGTATTTAACAGGAAGCAATACAAAACGATTCTTATTTTCCCGTAATAACATTTCGGTTTCTTCTGGTTGGGTGTGTCTGGTCATTTTTTTCGGGCGATGATTTTCAGGTTCTTCCATTGTGGAAAAACTGGATTGACGGTTTTTTTTCTTAGTGAAATCGGGGAAATACTTTTCTGTCTCAGCAGGTCCGGGCACTCATTTCAGTAATACAAGATTATTTTTCTGTTAAGTGATCTGCAACTTTTTTCGCTTAACGTTTTGCACCCAGTGGTGTTAATTGTTATTTGGCTGTTTGAAGGTTGTGGATATGAATTGAGTGTTTGTATAATTTGGCTATGAAGAAATTAATAATGGCATGTTGAAAATTTTTTTGCCAGGTCAAAAGCAGAATACTTATTCAATCAACCTGCTAAAGGTGGGTTCTTAATCCATTATTGAAACCGGGTAACATTTACAACTGAAGCTTCTGTTAACACGATCAAAATGAAAGATTGCACATTACCTTATGAAAGCGTTGAAAAAATATGAGGCTGGTCGAGAAAAAAGCCAATGCTGCTGTTTTGAACTGAAGTAAAAAGCATTTCCTAACGGCGGTTAAGTTCATTCTTGTATCAAATAGAGCAGTCTGTGGTATTATTTTGTTATCTCACAATCGTCATCTTCCCTATCTCCCTGGAGATTTCATTCGTCACTTTTACAAAATAATTTCCCCGGGGAAAATTTGAAACTGAAAATTGGATCAGCGAAGGGGTCTGTTCACCGGTCAACGAAACTGTATGCATTAGCTGCCCAAATACATTAAATACCTGAATAGCAGAGATACTGCAACCACAGCTAATAAAAATCATCTCATTTACGGGATTGGGATACATCGTAAAAAAATATTCAGGGGGCAGAATATTCTTGCCGGGTGTTGTAAAAGTTTTGATGGCAGTAAAATGGGAGGCCATACCGGCGAGGGTATCACACCAGGATTGCATTCGCCATTCATACAGGGTGAGAGAATCCAAATCAGAAATCTCGAGGAAATTATTTAAAGAAGAAATCTTTCGGGCTAACCAGGCTGTATCATCCGGTTTTCTAAATTGTATCTCATATTGCTGTGATGGGTTTGCAACGGCACTCCATTCAAGCCGGACTGAATGCTCATTGATCAGTTCGGTGCGCATGGAATCAAAAGTGGGACGTGCGCAGGGTTGCCACTGATACTTGTGAGCACGATAACTGATATAGTTTTTACTTCCTGATAGTGTCATTTCCCAAACAATGTTTCCCATCGGATCAATCTCGGTGATGCTTGGCAATGTTGACTTTGTCCTGTAACCCCATCCGATTAATGTATTGCCATTAGGAAGCCGCTGCACATTTCCCATGGCAGAGTAAAAAGCGATAGATCCGTCAACATCCGGATGGCTGTAATCCCAGACGAGGGTTGCCGTTTTATTTGTTTCATCAAGCTGGTATTCTTTTGCGAAGGATCGCGCAGGCACGTGGTAATTCCCATCATCATAAAGCGTGATATTTCCATTAGCAATGCGCCTGCAATCATGCTGATAAAAAAATTTGAGAGAATCATTGATGAAAGTAAATTCATTCATGACGCCGCCGAGACGCCAGATAAATTCGCCGGTACGAACGTCAATTTTATTGATCTGATCAAGATGCCGGTGAGAAGTCAGGATATTACCATCTGTATCCGCTTCAATAGAATTTGTATGGACGTAATCAAGAATATTCGTTTGAAAATACAGATGAGGCGCTTCGCTGATATCAATATGATCCAGGCTGCGCCATTCAAAAACTATGTTGTGATGCGGGTCAAATTCCTGGATCACTGATCCCCTTATAACCTGGTCAGATGAATCATCTACTGGCTGATCTTCAAGCCCGGTGATGAAAACATAACCATTGGAAAGCATGGTTAATTCGTGCGGATCACCGGAAAAGCCATTCGTGATTACATAAGTGTCATAAACATTGAAATTAGAATCCAGTATCTCGAAATGCTCCAGTCCTCCGATGTATGTATTGAAGTATCCGTTTTTACCCAATTGAAAATCGTAAGGGTAGGAATTATATGAACGTTGAAAAACAGAATCGCCGGCATTTTCTATTACATCAATGGAAAAGAATGCACCCAGCAGAGCAGTAGCGGGTCTGCAGTCAAAAAATATTTTGCCTTCTGATGGATTTGAATTGATGTTAATGGTAAACAGTCCCACTATTTTTCGGGATTCGCTTTCTTCATCCTCCATTACAGGCCACTGATTCAGCTCATTCACCTGAATTAAACTATCAGCATTCGAAATATTAATTTCCTGCTGTGCAGTTAAATCCGCAATCGTAGTAAATTTAAAGGTGTATGAAGGAATTACGGCTCCGTTATACATAGAAAATGCTGCGTTCGCGATAGTAACAGTGACAGTTTCGTCATGAGTGAAAACTACATCCGGATTAAGATTGATGGTTTTGCCATCATCACAAAGCACAAGTTCAATTGTATGAAGTCCGCTTTTAGAACCCTTGATGGTAAATAATGAAGTATCTATTGAAAGCGGATCGATGAGAGTTCCTTCCCTGATTATGATATTGTGAGCAACGGGGAGCTTTGCAGAACCGGGTATTGGTGAGATAAACTGAAATTGTGACAGCGCTGAATGACTTAGCACTGTAAGGAAAATAAGATTGAAAAAACTCTTCAGTACCATATCAATTTCTCATAAAATCCAAAAATAAACACCGGGTTTATTTTCAGAGCGAAGCTACGCTTATATGCATCAGGGATTAACGCAGTAATTTTTTTGAGGAATTTAGAGCGTCAGTGATGAATCAAAAGCTTTTTTGTCTGAATGGTTTTGCCTGTTTGAAAAGTCAGGAAGTAAATGCCTGACGGGAACATAGAAGTAGAAACCTGTTGGCGATTGTTGCTAACAGTAATTGATTGCAGGAGTTGCCCTAATTCATTTTTGATTGTTAGTTGTCCGATAGCTGAAGTTGTTAGAGAAAAAAAGGTTGAGGCGGGATTTGGAAATATTGAAAATTTAGTTTGCTCTTCAGCTTCATCAATCCCTACCGGGCAATTCCCGATATAGGTGTTATCAAAAGTTGTGTTGTGACAGGTACAGGGATAAGGATTCATGGGTTGTCCTCCTACATTTACAATAACTCCGCTGTCGCATTTGATGTTGAGTGGGGTATAAATAAGATTGATGGTTGAAGGGAATTTAGCAATAATCTGATTCTCCACGGTATTGTCAATCACACTCTCATCCAGCGAGCCGAAAGGTTCAATGTAAATAGTATTGAAGCCCGCACCTGCTCCCTGAATTAATTTCAGGTATCCCGAATTGCAAATGTAAAAGCATGCTCCGTCGCTTGGAAATACCAACGATGGATTTACCACAATTGCGTTCTGCGGAATGGTATCAGTAGTGCCACATGTTCCGATTTGTGCATTGCTGCAAAAGTATTGGGCGATCCCTTTGCAGGGCAATAGAGTGGAAACTGATATGGCAATTTGAAGAATTGCTCTTTGTTTCATGGCTCAATTATTCTTTAATGAGCTTCTCTATCATGGCGCTATGATTTGTTCTGACGTGAAGAAGATAAATACCTGATGGAAAAGACGAAATGTCTACGGTTGAAGGGGAGGAAAGAAAACTATTTCTTACTACTTTTCCAATGCTGTTTGAAATGATTAGTTGGAAAGAAGTATTTACCTTTTGAGACAAGGTAATTGTTACTTTGCCGAAAGAAGGATTTGGAAAAACAGAAAAGTCCTTGTCGTTAGCATTGATTTCTGAAACACCTGTAACAGCACTGCAAGTGTCAACACTCTGCCCGCTTGCATTTTTAGCGAAGTAGTAAATTGAATCGTTGTCCACCATTGAAAATCCTCCTCCTACAAATAACGTATCCTTATAAAAGGCCGCAGTCAGGGCAATGTTGTGAAAATCTCCCCCAAAGCCGCACCACTTATTTCCGTCCCATACAGCTATCCTGCTTGCAGGAATTCCGCCTGCGGATTTGAAATCTCCTACGGCGTACAACTTATTTTGATAAACAAAAATATCTCTGATTGGCGCATCTGTGCCACCGCCCATGGTATGCCACTGTTCACCATCCCATGCCATAATGTTGTTATCGGTGTTGCCCCATTCCTGTAAAAAATATCCTGATACAATTAACTCGTCATTATAGATTGCCATGGATGCAGACCAATCTGCTCCTCCCTGCAGATCCAAATCTTCAGGCATAAAATCCCAAATACCATTATGCCTTCGCATCATTTGATGCTGAT
>JBDSEA010000162.1:0-25458 GCA_039920305.1 Chitinophagales bacterium | reverse complement strand
GGCCGATATGCCTCACGACTGGACTACCTGGAGGGCAATGCTGCCAAATTATCTGGAAACAAGATTTTAAATCCAATGAAAACAGATTGACCGTAGGGTGACCGGCGAGGCTTGGTAATTTTGGTTTAAAATTTAAAAAGTCCTGGGATCAGGTACATAAAATATTAATCTCGGTTCCTTATACATCTACTTCGATGCATCCTCAAGCCTTCTGTTCACCTCCTCCCAGTTTACTACACTCCAGAATGCTGTGATATAATCAGGACGTCGATTTTGATACTTGAGATAGTAGGCATGTTCCCATACATCCATACCGAGAATGGGAGTTCCTTTTCCTTCGGCAACATCCATCAGAGGATTATCCTGGTTCGGAGTTGAGGTTACTTGCAATTTTCCATCGGCACTCACAATGAGCCAGGCCCATCCGCTGCCAAAGCGGGTAATGCCCGCGTTCGCGAATTGCTCCTTGAACTTATCGAAGCTTGTAAAATCACGGTTGATTGCATCAGCAACATTGCCCGTAGGGTTGCCGCCCCCATGTGCCTTCATGAGCTGCCAGAACATGGAGTGATTGAAATGTCCCCCGCCATTATTGCGTACAGCAGCAGGGTATTTGGAAATATTTTTCATCAATTGCTCGAGGGTTAGGTTAGCCGCCTCATTCCCTTCAAGTGCTTTATTGAGATTGGTAACATATGCTGCATGATGCTTGTCATGATGTATCTGCATCGTTTGTGCATCAATATGTGGCTCAAGTGCATCAAAGCCATAAGAAAGTGGTGGAAGTTCGAATGCCATGGTAGTTTTATTTTAGAGTTTAAGTTTGGAAATTAGTACCAGCCGTTTTAAATGAATGCAAAGATAACTCTTGCAGCAAGTTTAAGTTTTGGAAAAAAAAGGAAAATGATGTGATTCCGGGCACACAAAAAAATTTGTTATCTTTTACTCCGGAAAAACTCTTTCAGCAGTTCTGCGCATTCCTGACCCATTATTCCCGATTCTACAATGGTTTTTGGATGCAGAGATGATGGCTCGAAAAGCGTGAATCCTTTTTTGAGATCAGATGCTCCATAGACAAGCCGGTCAATCTGTGCCCATCCGATTGCAGTAGCGCACATCATGCAAGGCTCAATGGTTACATAGATGGTGCAACCTTTCAGGTATTTGTTATTGAAGTAATTACTTGCTGCAGTAATGGCAATAATTTCGGCATGAGCTGTTGAATCCCTTAACCGTTCCACCTGATTATATCCCTTGCCGGCAATCTGCAGGTTCGCTACGATGATTGCTCCGATGGGAACTTCATTGCCCGCCATTGCCCTGGCTGCTTCTTTAAGAGCAATGCTCATATAATATTCATCAGGGAGTGGTTTCACCGGGATTATTTAACTGTTGATTTAAATTTATTAAGCTGCTTTCTTTCCGGGCTTTTGTATAATAATGTTTTGGCTGCTTAATCGTTCAATTAGACGAAACCTTATCCTGAAACATAAATGCTTTTCTATCTTCGCCGCCTCAAAATATACAATTCATTGAAGAGCATACCTTTTTTTCTCGTTGTTCTTTTTACTTCTCTCTCTTGTTACCCGCAAAAATCATGGACGCTGGATGAATGTATTTCCTATGCGAAGGAAAATAACATCTCGATCAAACAAGCACAATTGACGCAGCAGTTGTCAGAAACGTCGGTGCTGCAGGCGAAGATGAATTTTTTTCCTGCAATAAATGCTAACAGCGGCTATTATTTCAATTACGGAAAAACAATTGATCCTACAACCAATTTATTTGTAAATCAAAACACTAAAACCAATACCCTTGCCCTGAACGGCAGCATCGGGTTATTCAATGGTTTGCAGCGGTGGAATAGCTTAAAGCAAAGCCAGTTTGATTTGCTGGCAAGCCAGGCAGGTACTGAAACTACGGTAAACAATGTATTACTGCTTGTAGTGGGTGGTTTCTTAAATATAGTATATGCTAAAGAAAATCTGCAGGTCACCCAGGATCAGCTGAAGCTTGCCGGAGATCAGTTGGAGCGTACAGATAAACTGGTAGCGTCAGGTGCCCTTTCGCAGGGCTCGAAGTATGATATTGAAGCCCAGCAAGCCTTAAGTGAAGTGGCAAAAGTAAATGCCCAGAATAGTCTTGATATTGCAAAACTGAACCTTGCACAGCTGTTGAATCTGAATGAGCCTTTTGATATTTCAATGCCGTCCATTAATATGTCCGCGGAGCTTGGACAATTGAATCTATCAATGGAGGACATCTACAATATTGCGCTCACTAATCAACCATCCATCCGGAGTGCTGATTTTCTGCTGAAGAGTGCTGAGAAAGCAATTGATGTTGCAAAAGGAAGATTATATCCCTCCCTCACCATGTTTGGAAGTCTTACCACAAGTTATTCCAACTTATACAAAACTTATGCTGTTGACTCAACCAACCTGGTTGAGGTGCCTATTGGTTTTCTTTCAACTGATCAAACACTTGTTCTTACCTATCAGCCGGCGTATATTACCCGTGATGTTGGTTTCGGGCAGCAATACAACGATAACTTTGGGCAGGCAGTTGGATTTTCTCTTGACATTCCGCTATTTAATAACTGGCAAAGCAGAACCAATGTAAGCCGCTCAAAAATCAATGCCCTCGATGCACAGTACAATCTTGAAGCAGTCAGACAGCAGTTGCTCAAGGATGTTCAAACTGCTTATACGGATGCGGTGGCTGCAAAAAACAGTTATGAAGCTTCCCTGAAGGCGGTGGCTTCATTGCAGCGTTCTTATAATGATGCTGCTTCGAAGTTTAATCTTGGTGCCATTACATCACTTGATTTCACTACCATTAAAAATAATTTCAATAAAGCACAGTCAGACCTGTTGCAAGCGAAGTATCAATACATTTTCAAACTGAAGGTGCTTGACTTTTACCAGGGAAAACCCATCACACTTTAATCCGCATGTTTAGAAATCGCTTAGTGCTCATCTTAATTGCTGTTGCAGTCATCCTCGTAATCTTTTTGCTCATAGGAAAAAAGAAAGGATGGATAGGAGGAGGTACTTCTACCGAGGTGAGCATTGAGAAGGTTTCAAGGAAAAGCATCACGGAGCGCGTTTCTGCAAGTGGAAAAATCTATCCTCACCTTGATGTCAAGATCAGCCCAGATGTTTCAGGAGAAATTGTTGAATTGAATGTGCAGGAGGGTGACTCAGTAATTGCCGGTCAGGCGCTTGCGAAGATCAAACCTGACATCTACCAGGCGATGTTTGAGCGTTCTGTTGCTGCACAGAACACCGCCCAGGCCAATTATCTGCAGGCAAAGTCAGCTGTGATGCAATCACAGGCAGAATTTGACCGTGCCGAGAAAACTTATAACCGTAATAAGACGCTTCACGAACAAAAAGTAATCAGTGATGCTGATTGGGAGACCATCGAGTCGGCATATAAAGCTGCAAAGGCAGCGAGCGAGGGAGGCCAGATGAATGTTGATGCTGCTCATTACAATGTGCAAAGTGCTCAGGCAAGCGTCAGGGAAGCCCGGGAGGACCTGCATAAGACTACGATATATGCACCTATCAGCGGAATTCTAACCCGTTTAAACATTGAAAAGGGAGAGCGGGTACTTGGTACCACTCAGATGGAAGGAACCGATATGATACACATCAGTGATCTGAATGCAATTGAAGCATGGGTAGATGTGAGTGAAAGCGATGTGCTGCGGGTTGAAACAAATGATACCTGCGATATTAAGCTGGACGCATACCCCGATCAGAAGTTCAAAGGAATTGTTACACAAATTGGAAAATCGGCGAAGGAAGCAGGCTTGGGGCAAAGTGAGCAAGTCACGAATTTCCAGGTGAAAATTTTGTTGCTTCAGAATTCCTACAAATCCATCTTTGACTCCCTGCGTCAAAAGTTTCCTTTTCTTCCCGGCATGTCAGCCTCAGTTGACATCATGACCCGGCAGGTGAGGGATGTGATAGCGGTACCTATTCAATGTGTTACTACGAGAGAAGATACTTCTGAATCAAAAAACATTTCATCCGGTGAATCAAAAAAGGACGAAGTCAAAAACAATGAAATTGTTTTCCTTAATAACAATGGAAAGGCAACAGCTGTCAAAGTTGTAACGGGTATTCAGGATGATGAATTTATTGAAATCAAATCGGGATTGAAAGGTGATGAGGAGATAATCACCGGCCCCTTTACGGCTATTTCCCGGTTGCTCAAGGACGGAGATGCTATTAAGGTGGTTGACAAATCAAAGCTTTTTAAGACAGACACCAACAAGAAAGAAAATTAACGGGGGTGAATGTGAGTCCCGGGGCGATGTGATAATTTTTTACCCGGAAGATTTACATACAAGCAAAGCATTGAAATAAGTTGACGATGATGAATCTTTTCATCTAAGTTTTATATGGTTGCACATTCAGTCAGCATGATCGGCGGCGGAAGCTGGGCAACGGCCCTGGTAAAGGTGCTCACTGAAAATAATCATTCTGTTCACTGGTGGGCAAGAAGTGTACGAATTATTGCCCATTTGCAATCCAGCCATCACAATCCGGATTATATCTCCTCAGTAAATTTTTCTCCGGACCTGATTCATGCTTCCAATGATCTTGAAAAGGTTTTTGCACGAAATGAGATTATCGTGCTTGCTGTGCCTTCGGCTTATCTTAAAATGGTTTTGACACGTCTTTCACCGGACCTTTTAAAAAATAAGATCATTATTTCTGCGATTAAAGGAATGGTTCCTCAGGAGAATCTGCTCATTGCCGAATATCTTCAGAAAGCATTCGCAGTGGAAGAAAAAAACATCGTGAACATCAGCGGACCTTCTCATGCCGAGGAAGTAGCCCAGGAAAAGCTTTCCTATCTCACCCTGGCAGGAGTAAGCGAAAAGAATGCAATGCTTGCGTGTGAACTGCTTTCGTGCAAATACATTCGCTGCACTGCAAGCGATGATGTTTACGGAACAGAATACAGTGCAGTGCTGAAGAATATATATGCCATTACTGCGGGAATTTTTCACGGCCTTGGTTATGGCGATAATTTCCACGCGGTACTTATCTCAAACTGCATTGAAGAGATGGAGCGCTTTCTTAAGATGGTTCATCCCATCACCCGTGATATTAAGGATTCTGCCTACCTTGGGGATTTACTGGTAACCGCCTATTCGAAATTCAGCCGGAACAGGACTCTCGGGACCATGATTGGCAAAGGCTATTCAGTGAAGAATGCCTTGCTGGAAATGAATATGGTCGCTGAAGGTTTTTTTGCAGCGAAG
Source organism: Chitinophagales bacterium (assembly GCA_039920305.1). Classification (GTDB taxonomy): domain Bacteria; phylum Bacteroidota; class Bacteroidia; order Chitinophagales; family UBA10324; genus DASRAJ01. The sequence goes on along the minus strand of JBDSEA010000162.1, from coordinate 20,177 downwards.
TGCATTTATGAGGTAAATAGAAATTTCGGGGTGAGGATCCCCATTGCTGAAGAAACGTATAGGGTACTGCATGACAATGGAAATGCCTCTGATAAAATGAGAAAAATTACCGGGTTAATCAGCTGAACTATTCTGTGTGAAGATCACAGATTTCCCTTTTCACCTGAACAAATTCTTCCCATATCTCCTTCACAATTTCGCTGGCCGGCTTGATCTCACGGATCATCGCGCTCACTTCACCAATTTCCAGCTCACCCTCCTCAAGGTCTCCTTCAAACATTCCGCGCTTTGAACGTGCGCGGCCGAGGATTTGTTTCAGCTCTTCAGCGGTTGCGCCGCGGTGCTCCGCCTCCTGAATCTGCTGAAAAAATTTATTTCTGATCATTCTCACAGGAACAACTTTTTTCATTGCAACGAAAGTATCACCCTCATTGGTCTCAAGAATTTTCCTTTTGAAATTCTCATGTCCTGATGATTCCTTGCTGGCTGCAAACCGTGTTCCTATCTGAACGCCTTCAGCACCCAATGCAAATGCAGCAAGCATGGCTCTTCCTGATGCGATACCTCCGGCCGCAATCACCGGAATAGAAACCCTGTCTTTTACGAGAGGAATCAATACCAATGTGGTTGTTTCCTCCCTTCCATTGTGCCCGCCTGCCTCAAAACCTTCAGCTACCACGGCGTCACAACCTGCATCTTCTGACTTCTTAGCAAACTTGGAGCTTGAGATAACGTGCACCACTGTTACTCCATGATTTTTCAGCATCGCTGTCCAAACATTTGGATTGCCTGCGGATGTAAAAACAATTTTCACTCCTTCGTCCAGGATTATTTTCATGTGCTTATCGATATCTGGATACAGCAAGGCAACATTCACCGCAAACGGCTTATCAGTAGCGGCTTTGCATCTTCGGATATGATGCTGCAGGATTTCGGGATACATCGAAGCAGAGCCAATGATGCCGAGTGCTCCTGCATTACTAACGGCGGATGCAAGCTCCCATCCGGAGCACCATACCATTCCTGCCTGAATGATGGGATACTTTATCCCGAAAAGATATGTAACGCGGTTGGTCATCGGGTGAAAATAAAACAACAGTTTAAAAAATCCGGGTGGTGATTCAGGTGATTACCATCAAACCAATTCAAAGTGTGAACGATCTGACTTTTTTACCGCATATCAATTTCCGTATCATCGCCGAGGTTTAGAGTTTGGCTTGTGCCGCGAATCATGGCATCGCTGCCAACCAGAGAATGGTGAAGCAAGACATTATCGAGGGTTGAATTGCTGCCTATGATGGAATGCTTGATGATGGAGCAGGTGATGGTTGTATTCTCACCGATGGTTACATTGGGTCCTACGATGCAATGGCTGAGCTTACAATGCTCAGCAATGCTTACAGGCTCTATGATCACTGAGTTTTCTGAAAGTAAAGTTGAAGACTGATGAGCCCCGTTTTTCCGAAGAAGGATGGCATTGGTTTCAAGAAGGGAATCTTTTCTGCCGCAATCGAACCAGCTTGTCACTTTATACCCCTTAAATACCACACCCTGGTCAATCATTCGCATCAGTGCATCAGTAAGCTGAATTTCACCCCGGGTTTTTACGCCGTGCTCAATATTATATTCAAGTGCATCGAACAGAGCCTTCGACTCGTTAATCTTGTATAATCCCACCAGTGCGAGATTGGATTTCGGAATCACCGGCTTTTCGATGAGTCTCCTGATCAGCCCATTCTTTTCTTCCATTTCTACCACGCCAAACTCACGTGGATCATCTACTTTTTTAACACACAATAAAGAGGAGGGTGCACTCACAATTTCCCTCATGTTCAAATCAAACACGCTGTCACCCAGGGCAATAAATACAGGCTCATCCTCCTCAATGAATTTCTTTGACTGAAAAATTGCATGGCCTATTCCTTCACGGATCACCTGATCAGCATAATGCGCCTTGATAAGCGGGTATTTTTTTTCGACAAAATCACGGATCTTTTCACCCAGGTAGCCGACAATAAAAACAAAATCTGTAATCCCCGCCTGTACCATTTCATCAATAATAAAGGCAAGAATAGGCTTGCCGCCAATGGGAATCAGGGCCTTGGGTTGTGTATAAGTATGAGGGCGAAGTTTTGTTCCTGTACCTGCCACAGGAATGATCGCTTTCATAATGATGAGATGGAATGATTAAAGTACATAACGAAATTAAAACCTTTGAAATCAGTAACAGAATTGCCGCTTACATTTTTTTATAATCTGAAGAAAATGAGAGCATGCATTCTATTGCATAATGATCGGAATAGTCTTCACAATGGGTTTTGTAATTGCTTACGGAAAAATGTTTATCACAAAGAATGTAATCAATTCGGTATGGAAAAAAAAGCAACGAATAGGTAGGAGCAATTCCCCATCCGGCACAAATAAATGCATCCTGCAGTGTTGATGAAATGGCATGGTAAGCGAATGAGGCCGGAGTATCATTAAAATCACCACATACGATTACCGGGTACTGACTCTTTTTGATTTTTTCATGCATACTGATTGCCTGTGGCGCACGTAATAAAAAAGCCCTTTTAATTTTAGAAACTATCTGCCTGCTGGGCTTTACATGCAATTCCTGATCGGTTGAAATGTGCTCCAGATATTCATAATCTCCTTTAGAAAAATAAACGGATTGAAGATGTGCATTGAATACACGTACGATGTTTGAATCTATTTTTATATCAGTAAATAATGAAGAATTGAATTTTGAATTTTTAAATTTAATGTCTCCATGATTAATAATCGGATAACGGCTGAATGTTGCTACTCCCCATGAACCGTAGTGTTTTCTTGTAACCGTCTTTGAAAATGAATAATATTTAAAGCCTTTAGTGTGCATCAGCCTGCTTATGGTTTCAAATTTCCCGGTATCTGCATTAAAAAACTCCTGGAAGCAGGCAATATCCGGCTTTTCCGAAGTAATCAGCATCATAATCTTGTCAAGCGTTGCCGCTTCATTGCTCCAGTTGTAAAGGTCAAAGTTGCGCACATTATAGCTCATAACCTTAATCGCAGGTGCTGACGAGGTATTTAATTTTTCATTAAAATGAAATCCGAAATACGTTTTTATTAATGGCAGGATGATCACCATCGCAATGAATGAAATAATCGTATACCTGAGCTGAACCACTATCCAGAAAAGGATAAAAAAAACATTCACCGGAAGAAGGTAAGGAAAGAGTAAGCCAAAAAAGCTGATGATCCATAACCTTTCAGGATTCACATAAATACACAGACCAGCTGCAATCAGGCTGAGTGAGGCGATTACATTAAGAAATAAAATAAGTTTTCTGAGAATTGACAATTGTAATGAGTTATTATAATAAACTCTGTGCGGAGCGCAAATTATCAATTACCCTTCTAAACGACATTATAAAATCCGCAGTGCCGGATTCAAAAAATAAAAATGGTTTGAATTATTGGGAAAGTGATGTCACGTAAGCGGGCACTACTGATCCTTGCTGACATTGAAAAGAAAATCTTTTTCATCTTTTGAAAGGGATTCATAGCCTGATTGAGAAATCTTATCAAGAATAAGATCCAGCCGCTCTTCTTTAGTTGACTGAACAGCTGGCTTTTTCAGGAATGAAGTAACTGTGCTTCTATCTTTTCCTCTGTACGAAATTTTAAGCTCCGTTTTTTTTCTGAACAGATTAGTCACGCGGTCACCGATGATATTAAATCCTGCGCCAAGGTCTCTTCCACGCTGTAATTGCTTAACAAAAAAATACCCGAAAAACGCGCCCCCCAAATGCGCAATATGGCCTCCTGCGTTCGATGAAGGAAGACTGATAATATCAATGATTACCAGAACAAGAGCGATCCATTTGATGCGTACGGCGCCGAAAAGCAAAAGAAACATGGTATAGTCAGGCACCAGGGTGACTGCAGCAAAAACTACTGCCATTACACTTGCCGAGGCTCCCCATGCCCTGGCTTCATTCAATGAGCCTGAAAAGACCGGAAAAACATTATAGGAAAGTATATAAAAGATTCCGCCGCAAAGTCCTCCCAGCAGGTAAACCGGTAAAATTTTTTTATTTCCTGCAAACTCTGATAATATCTTTCCAAACCAGTAAAGCAAAAGGACATTGTAGAGAATGTGAGTAAATTCAAAGTGGGTGAACATGTAACTTGCCAGCGTCCATGGCTGATTCAGTAAAGTGTGAAGGCTGGCAGGTAAACCGAGATCGAATCGAAAAACGTCAGCTTCGAAGGATTGGCCCCCGAAGAAGTAGGGAATCCTGATGAGATTCAGTCCGAGAAATACCACAACATTAATCGCAATCAACTGGTACACCATGCGATCGTTGCGCTGAAACGTTTGCTTTATTTCCCTCCAGATAACGTTGCCCATCTCTAATGAATTACCATTAACCAAATTTCCTGCCCGTTGCCGGCGGCCTTTTAACTATTCCAAAACAATAAAAACAATGGTAAAGCGGAAATTATTTTAAACTAAAATTCGAAATTATTCGATTGGCCCTAAAAATTACGATGTGTTTAAAAAAATTTTTTCCGCAAATTTCTACCCCAGTATTTTACTATAATAAAACCAACAAGTGCACCTCCAATATGCGCGAAGTGCGCCACACCATCCTGTGAGCCGGATATGCCGGCATACAGTTCAAATGCTGCATAAAAAATTACGAAATACTTCGCTTTTAAGGGAAAGAAAAAGTAAAGATAAAGGTACACGTTGGGAAACAACAGGCCGAAAGCTACCAGAACACCGAATACCGCACCCGAAGCTCCAACTATGGGCACATCAGCAAAGGCCTTAAGAACTACTGTTGACATTTGCCGGGATGCTTCAAGAAAGGTAGGATCAGCCGGATTGCTGCGCCAGTTATTGTAAAAATCATTGATGCTTTTTGCATAGCCTCCGGAGAGAACATCAGAGTGACGCTGTATAAGGGAAACAAATTCAGTAAGACCGGGATGCAGCTGATATGAAATAACGTCCTGCTCAATCCCCTGGTAATTCCACCAGGTGATGCCAAGATGCATCAGCGCTCCACCCAGTCCGCATGAAAAATAAAAAGTTAGAAATTTTTTCGTGCCCCATATATTTTCAAGTGCGCTGCCAAACATCCAGAGTGCAAACATGTTGGAGAAGATGTGGATTACGCTTCCATGCATGAACATATGTGAAATCAGCTGATAAGGCTGAAATTGATCGGAGGTGAAATAGTGCAGGCCAAGCACGCGGATCAGATTCACATTCATCGTATTCTTAAACACAAAAGTTGCAGCGAACATCAGCCCGTTAATGATTAATAGATTTTTGACTGCAAAAGGGAGAATTTCAAAACGCTGCGGGCGAAATTGATCCATGGTGTTCGATAAATATTAAGGTGAAATGAATCGGGAAGAATAGAAAATTGACAAGAAGCAATTTAGTTTATCATGGATTAATTGAAGATTCTATAACACAGAAAGTAAAATTAGCTGCAGGACTTTTAAGCAATTGCCAAACGGATAAAATCATTTTCCTTTTTCAAATAACTTTGCCACTTCCTCCAGATCAAAAGTGATGATGGTAAGTTTTCCATTGGGTGCTGTATAGGGTGCTTCACATGCAAAAAGCTGATCAATTAGATGAAGCATTTCTTTGTCGTTAAGCGCATCTCCGCTTTTTACTGACGTGCGCTTCGCCATTGAATATGCAAGCTGTTCACGCTTGTTGAATTTTGGATGTGATGCACTTTGTTTGAATTCATCCAGTATGCCTTCAATGATATCTTTGATTCTTCCATCTTTTATATCTGGAGGAATACCGTGTACCACGAAGGAGTTTCCGCCGAATTCCTGGATATCGAAACCCATTGCATGCAACTCCGGCAGGATTTCTTTTAAAACATCCATGTCAGCAGCATTAACATCAATAGTTTCAGGAAAAAGCTGCTGTTGAGAAGAGAGGCTGTTATTTTCCAGGCCATCAAGATATTTTTCAAAAAGAATTCTTTCATGGGCAGCTTGCTGATCAATAAGAATGAAGCCTGACTTGATCTGGGTTACAATGTATCGCAGGTGCAGCTGAAAGGGCGATAGCTGTTTTCCTGTAAAATCCTCAATGGCACTGGGCAATGCTTCTTTGTCTGAATCCGAAATTTCGCTCGGGATTGTAACAGTTGTTGAATTTTTGTTGTGAGCAATCTGGTAAAGCTGCTCCCAGTTTCTCACCGGAGGTCTTCTTAGAAAATTTAATTCTACAGGAGATGTATGTTTTTCAATCACCGGTAAGGAATTATATGAAGGCGACAGAGGATTGGCAATTTTCGGTGGTGGATTTAAGGATGAAAATGCCTCCAGCTTATCGAATGCTGTTTCCCTGTCAAAGTCAAGAGTAGGAGTAATGGAAAATTTTGCAAGTGCCCTTTTTACGGCAGCATTTACGAATGCATAAACGATCTTTTCATCATCAAATTTGATCTCCTGCTTGGTGGGATGCACGTTAATGTCAATACGCGCAGGATCAATATCCATGAAGATTACATAAAGCGGAAATGCATCTTTGTGAAGTAACTGATCGAATGCTCTGACAACCGCATGATTGAGATATGCGCTCCTTATAAAGCGGCGGTTTACAAAAAAGAACTGATCTCCCCGGGTTTTCTTGGCTGATTCCGGCTTGCCGATGAAGCCGAAAATATTCAACACGCTTGTTTGTTCTTCAAGGGGTACCAATCGTTCATTGTAATGATTTCCCAGAATATTTACAATGCGCTGCCGCAGATTTGTTTTAGGCAAGCCGAATACCAGCATGCCATTGTGATGCAATTCAAAATAAACTTCAGGATTGGCCAGGGCAATGCGCTGAAATTCATCGATGATGTGGCGCATCTCAACGGGGTTTGCTTTTAAAAAAGTCCTTCTTGCAGGTACATTGAAAAATAAATTTTTTACTGCAATGGAAGTGCCGTCAGCCAATTGGGCGGCCTCCTGCTTTTTTACCTCTGATCCTTCAATTTCAAGAATACATCCCAGTGTTTCTTCTCTTTTTTTGATTTCAATTCTACCTGCGCAATAGCTGCAATGGATGCCAGTGCCTCACCGCGGAATCCCATGGTGCGAATGGCAAACAGATCATCAATCGTTGAAATTTTTGAGGTCGCATGCCTTTCGAAGCTCATGCGCGCGTCAGTATCGCTCATGCCACAGCCGTTGTCAATCACTTGTATCAGTTGCTTTCCCGCTTCCTTTACAATAAGCTTGATGTGAGTGGCACCTGCATCAAGCGCATTCTCCATCAGTTCTTTAACTGCTGAAGCAGGTCGCTGTATCACCTCGCCTGCGGCAATTTGATTTGCAATAGAATCAGGAAGTAAATGGATGATATCAGGCACGGTATAAGTGAGAATTATAAATAAACATGGATGAATTGTATTCGCCGCTAAGTTACTTAATTGGGGAGTGGAATTGAAAGGAGAAGCTGAAAAGCATTTACTCACGCCTGCTGTATGGATTGCTTTTTATTAAACATCAATATTCAGGAAGGAAATGGTTTTCGCCAGAGCAAACTGGCATCACCATAGCTTAAAAAGCGAAAATCTTTATTCAATGCGTACTCATAAATATTCCGCCAGTCCGCACCAATGAAGGCGGCTACTAACAGCAACAGCGTGCTGTTTGGCAAATGAAAATTCGTGATCAGCCCATCTGCGAACCTGAATTTGTATCCGGGTGCAATAAGCAAGTGGGTATCAGCTATCAGTTGATTCAGTTTTTTTCTATTCATAAAATCAAGCAGGCTCAAAAGTGATTCATGATTCGTGAATCCTTCAGAATCAGTATTATAAGGATCCCATTGATTGATGCAAAGAGACCCATCCCCGCGGGAAATATTCTTGCCAAGCCAGTATAGGCTTTCAACCGTACGTAAGGAAGTGGTCCCCACGCAAATGAGAGGTGCCGGAGAACCTTTAGGGTTTTGCATACTGATTGCTCCGGCATCACGGTCAAGCAGGTATTGTATCATTTCTCTTTGTACAACTATCTGTTCAGAATGCATGAGATGCTCACTCAATATCCCGGCTTTTACCGGTAAAAATGTTCCTGCGCCCACATGCAGCGTGATAAACCGGGTTTGAATTTTTTTTTGATGAAGACGGTCAAAAGTGTTTTTTGTAAAGTGCAGTCCGGCGGTAGGTGCGGCAACACTGCCATCCTGAATTGCATACAACGTTTGATACCGCTCTTTATCATAACCGGTTATGCCTCTTTTGATGTATGGGGGAAGGGGTACAAAACCTGCTGATTCAAGAATTTTGATAAATGGAAAATATTCGGGCTTCCATTTAAACTGAACAAGAAAATCATCATCCAGTTTTCCCATCAGACGGATTTCAAGCTGGGCCTGCTCCCCCGCGATGCTGATAGCTTTTGTAAGGTTATCCTCACGCCACTTTTTTACGTTACCGATCAGGCACTTCCATGTACATTCACCGTGATGAAAAATCGCGAGCTGCAAATCACGATAGGGCTGAACCGGATTGAGAAGGAAAACCTCAATGCTCGCATCCATTTTATTTTTGAAAATGATCCTTGCCTGTATAACCTTTGTGTTATTAAAAACAATCATTGAATTTTGAGGAAGGTGATCAGCAATATTTTTAAAAATGTCTTCTGAGATTCTTCCATCATTATAAATCAACAGGCGGGATTGATCACGTTCTTCCAATGGATGTTGCGCGATTCGGTCAGGATGCAGCTGGTAGGTAAAATCATTTATTGATAATTCTTTAGGATGCATCACCTGATATTACTGATCCAAGAGTGTAAATGTATTTTAATGCAGATATATACTTGGGGTACCGTTGGTAGTTTTTATTAGCGGCAAAGCCTGAGCAAACTATTTTCGCCTGAATTTTATGATGAAAAGATGCGTTTTAATCGGCGCCTTACTATGCAGCGCCGTGCTTGCAAAAGCTCAAGATGATTCCACTAAAATCCTTCCGCCTTTTTTATATGGGAACATGAGATGGGTTGACTCAGTTCTTAATACTCTGTCGCTGGATGAAAAAATTGGGCAGTTGTTCATGGTTCCCTGCTGGTCAAAGAATAGTGACAGTGAGATGGTGCGCATCTCTGAGCTTATAAGCAGGTATCACATCGGCGGTATCATCTTTATGCAGGGGGGGCCGGTAAGGCAAGCAGCTCTCACTAATTATTTTCAATCCATTTCAAAAATATCCCTCCTTATTTCACAGGATGCCGAGTGGGGATTGAGCATGCGGCTGGACAGTGTTATCAAATTTCCACGGCAGTTAATGCTGGGCGCTTCAGGTGATTCTGTGCTTGCTTATTCTTTTGGAAGGGAAATGGCCCGCGAATGCAGGCGCATCGGTGTGAACCTGAGCTTTTCACCGGTGGTAGACATTAACAGCAATCCTTTGAACCCGGTGATTGGTGACCGCTCGTTTGGTGAGAATAAATTTGATGTGACCAGGCTTGGGCTCGCATACATGCAGGGGTTGCAGGATCATGGCGTTCTTGCCTGCGCAAAGCATTTTCCGGGACATGGCAATACTGATAAAGATTCTCATAAAACACTGCCGGTTGTAAATAGCACACGCCCGGAGCTTTACTCCACGGAATTGTATCCGTTTAAAAAGCTGATTGAGGGCGGAGTAAGCTCAGTGATGGTGGCTCACCTGAGCATACCTTCCCTTGATACTACAGCTCATCTTCCTTCCACTCTGTCACCCCTGATCGTTACAGGATTATTGACGAAAGAACTGAGGTTTCATGGCCTCGTGATCACCGATGCCCTGAATATGAAGGGAGTGACTGATTATTTCCCCGCAGGTATTGAGGATCTTGATGCCTTGCTTGCAGGAAATGACATCCTTCTTTTCTCCCAGGATGTTCCGCTTGCGGTTCGGATCATTAGGGAAGCAATTTCTAAAAAAAGAATCTCGGAGCAGGAGATAGATTTTCATGTAAGAAAAATTCTGCAGGCTAAATACTGGTGTGGCCTGGAGAATTTTCAGCCAATCGTTTTAAACAATTTGTATGAAGATTTAAATGCTCCTGCTGCCCGGTTACTTAAACAGCAGATTATCCTGAAAAGCCTTACGCTGGTAAAGAATTCGAATCAGCTCATCCCCCTTCAGAGGATTGATACATTACGTTTTGCATCTGTTGCTATCGGGGATACAGCTGAAAATAAATTTCAGCAAATGCTCAGCAATTACACAAGGGTAAAGCATTTTAATATTCCCCGGGATGCCGCTGAAAAAAAATTTACCCAGCTGCTGGATTCATTAAAGGATTTCAATACCGTGTTTATCACCCTTCACCACATGAATGGTCTCGCCGGCTATAACTATGGCGTACGAACCAATGCAAGAGATTTTATTACACAGCTTCAGCGACATAAAAATGTTTTGCTAACCCTTTTCGGTACTCCATATGCTTTGCAGTATTTTGAATCTGCTGCTCATATACTGGTAGCTTATCATGATGATTCCATGATTCAGGAAATGGCGGCGCAGGTTTTTTTCGGGGGTATTGGAGCACAGGGCCATCTCCCGGTTACTTGTTCTGAAGCATTTTTTCATGGGGCAGGAATTGAAACGTTTCCATTAAGGATTAAATATTCCATGCCGGAGGATGCAGGATTGCAAAGCGAGAAACTGAAAGCAATTGACAGCATTGCGCATGAAGCCATTGAAGAGCGGGCTATACCCGGCTGTCAGGTGCTTATAGTTAAAGACAGCAAGGTAATATGGAATAAATCCTATGGCAACTTCACTTACGATGCTTTGGATGAGGTTCAGAATCATGATCTGTATGATCTCGCTTCAGTTACCAAAATTGCAGCAACTACTTTGATGATCATGAAGCTTTATGAAGAAAGAAAACTAGATCTGGATAAGTGCATCGAAGATTTTCTTCCTGAATTAAAGGGAACAACCAAAGCGAAGATCACCCTATACGATTTGCTCACACATGAAGCCGGTCTCAAGGCGTATATTCCTTTTTACAGGGAAGTAATTGATACAGCAGGTAATCTTTCTCCCGGCGTTTTTAGCTATTTGAATGGAGGATTATTTACGGTTCAGGTAACTCCGCGCCTGTATATGAACCGCAATTATATTGACACCATGTGGCAGCGCATCCTCGATTCACCGTTGGCAGAGCGCGGCAAATATTTATACAGTGATCTGGATTTTTTCTTCCTTAAAAGAATAGCAGAAAAGATTGCAGGCATGCCGCTCGATCAATTTGTGCATGAGCACTTTTATGCACCTTTAGGATTAGGTACCATGTGCTTTAATCCCCTCCGGTTCTTTGCGGAAAAGGAAATTGTTCCCTCCAATTTTGATTACGTGTTCAGAAAAGATCTGTTGCAGGGAAGCGTTCATGATCAGGGCACTGCAATGCTCGGCGGAATCGCCGGGCATGCCGGATTATTTTCAGATGCAAATGATCTCGGAATACTGATGCAGATGCTGTTAAATGGTGGCAAATATGCCGGAATTCAATTTTTTGATTCATCTACCGTACTAAAATTTACTTCGCGATACAGACCGCACAGCCGTCGAGGATTAGGCTTTGATAAGCCCGAACCCAATCCTGCCAAAGCCTCGCCCTGCAGCAGGAGTGCATCACTGCAGAGCTTTGGTCACCAGGGCTTTACCGGTACATGTGTATGGGCTGATCCTGAATATGAACTGGTATATGTGTTTCTTTCGAACAGAACCTTTCCGGATGATGAGAATAATAAGCTGGCTGAATTAAATATCCGCACACGCATACAGCAGGTGATTTATGATGCGATTCATTCAGGAAATATTGCCGGTGAAAGATAAATCTGAATAAGCATTTAAACAGTAGCGGCCATTTTTCGCGCACAGAATTTGTATCTTGCAGGCGCATTTAACACACGAATAGTCTGATGAAGATTCCAACGAACGCTGATTGTATCTTCGATCAATTAACCGGTTTATTGGATCGATTAACTGATGACCAGTACACTGCCGCCGCAGATATTTTTTCCGGTGCATCCATTGGTAAGCATTACCGGCACATTATTGAATTTTTTCAATGTGTATACCTGGCCAATGAAACAGATACCATCTGCTATGATAACCGGCTGCGCGATACCCGAATGGAAAATGACCGGATATTTGCAAAGGAATCATTGAAAGATCTAAAATCTGAGCTTGGTGAAGTTGATAATGAAAAATTTCTGACCCTAATCGGGGCCTTGGGAATTGATGATCAGCTTTCCGGTTCTTACATGCTCACCTCACTCCTGAGGGAGTTACATTATGCCATAGAGCATGCGATTCATCACATGGCAATTATCAGGATGGGAGTGAAGCAGGCATTTCCGGAAGTATACATCTCGGTAGATTTTGGTGTGGCGCCTTCTACGCTTCGCTATCATCAAAGTGCAAAATCCGGTTAAGGCCTCACAAAGGAATGAAACTTCAATTTGCAAAATAGGTGTGTACCGTAAGCTATATTCACCTGCCTAAAAATAAATTCCTTCTCACATCCAGCCGTGATGAGGCAATAGCCAGGGGATTAGCCTCGTCACCGCAAATTCTGGACAAAGGCACTTACAGGCTCGCAGCTCCGGTGGATCCCCTGGCGAGCGGTACCTGGATTGCTGCTTCTGATTATGGTGATGTGGTTTGCTTGCTGAATGGTGCATTTAAAAAGCACCAGCATCAACCCCCCTACCGTAAAAGCCGTGGATTGGTTGTTATGGATTATTTTGATGACGGTAATCCGGGAAACTTTTATTCTTCGTATGACCTGATAAATATTGAGCCCTTCACAATGGTTATTATAAGCGGGGGAAATAATACTGAGTTATTTGAATTAAGGTGGAATGGAAAAGAAAAGTTTTTTAAATCACTCAATGCGGGTCAAATGTACCTTTGGTCATCTGCCACATTATACCGTGAGGAAACAGCGGCGGCAAAAGAAAGATTATTCAGAAAAATTATCGGGGAACAAACCAGTAATAGCCTGACACCTGAATTGCTGTTACGCATTCATCAAAAGTTTTTTTATCAGGACTGGGTATTTCCGCCTGAGCGAATTGAAATGGTTGCAACACTCAGCATTACCTCGCTTGAATTGAAGGATGAAATACTGAATATGTATTATCAGGACCTCTTTCAGAATTCATTATCGGATATTTCACTGGCATTGGAGCAGAAATGATTACCTGCGCAGTTTATTATTCTATTGCACTCCACAGGGGATATTCTGTTCTTGGTAACTTTCTCCCCTCATGCGCAACCAGCCACTCCCTAAATTTCTTAAGTGGGAATTCTGGCCATACTGGTTATTCTACATCCCTGTTTATTTTCTCATCATCATTCACGCCATCCGGTCACGTTCGCTTGCATACTTCACGCTTGCTGATCCGGGAATGAGAATGGGAGGATTATCTTCCTATTCCAAGTATCATATCCTTCAGCAGCTGCATAAAAAATATCTACCTCAAACCATCCTTTTTGAACACCTGCCAACGGCAGAAGAAATAATCTCTTCCATGAATTCAACCGGTATTTTTTTTCCTGTTATCTTAAAGCCGGATGAAGGTGAGCGTGGATGGAAGGTCGAAAAGATCTGCGGGGAAAACGATATTTCTGAATATCTCCTCAATGCACCTGAGAAGATCATCCTGCAGGAATACATTGCGCTGCCTGAAGAATATGGGGTAATGTATTTCCGTCTGCCTTCCCGGAAATCCGGAACAATTTCTTCATTAATGAAGCGGCAGTTTCTCACCGTGACCGGCGATGGCAAATCAGAATTGATAGAGTTGATTAATCATGATGAGCGTTGCATACATCACCTGCCCCGGTTGTTAAAAAAATTTCATAATGAATTAAAACTGGTTTTAAGCGCAGGTGAAAAAAAAGTTCTTGAGGAAATTGGTAATCACAACCGGGGTACTACTTTTCTTAATGAGAATGAAATGATTTGTGATGAGCTTATACATTCATTTAATGAAGCAGCAAGCACTTTGCATGAATGGTACTTCGGCCGCTTTGATGTACGTACGCTCTCTTACACGGAAATGCTGAAAGGGAATTTCAAGGTTATAGAAGTGAACGGTGTAAATTCAGAGCCCGCGCATATTTATGATCCTCACCGAAGCATCATTAAAGCATATCGTGACTTGTTTCTGCATTGGGATATCATTTTTAAAATAAGCCGTGAAAACCGCCGCCGGGGTTTTAAACCATTTAAAACCACCGAAATGATCAGATTAATCCGCGAGCATTTGAAGTTAAAAAAAAGCATTCGAATCATGCATAAATATCCTCAATAAGCAGATTGAATAACAAAATCTTCTGCAATCAGGATCAGATTCGAAAAGGTAAAAGGACAATTGATGGGAAATGAATGCAGGCCTGGTTTCTTATTCTGGCAGATGAAAATTCTATTTTAATTATATAGGAACCTTCATTTGATAATGCTTTTTCTCTTTATTGGTTAAAGAGTACCCGAGTATCCATGGATTTAATTCACGTAAGGTCTTGTAGGTTGTTCCGTATACTTTCGCGAAATCAGCAAGATCACTAATGGTAGTATCAACTCCTACGGTCTTGTATTTATACTGCGGGTAAAGGTCACCTGCATCCAGAAAGAAGCCATATTGCTGAGGGTTCTGCAGCACCTGCTTAAGCGCAAGGATCCGAAAGACGTACCGTGAAGTTTCGCGGTTTAAGTACAGATTATAGTAATTGTTGGTTTTCTGATGCTTTACTGCTTCAGCCATTCCTTCTGTGCCACGATTAAAAGCCGCCGCCGCCATCGTCCAGCTTCCTAATTTCTGCCTGGCATTGATAAAATATTTACATGCTGCCTCCGTACTTTTTTCATAATTCATCCGCTCATCCACCTCGCTGTTGATCGTAAGACCATAACTGATTCCTGTGGATTTAAGAAATTGCCATATTCCCAATGCACCACTTGGGGATTGGGCATTGTATTGTAAACCGCTTTCGGCAATACACAGGTATATAAAATCTTTCGGCACTGCGTTTCGTTCGAGAATGGGCTCAATAAAGGAAATAATCTGGGGATACTGCTTCATTATGTACAATGTTTGGGAATGCCAGTAAGTATTTACAAGCAGCTCACGATCGAGCCGCTCCCTTACGTCCTGATCATTGAGGGGTACAGATTCTCCGGCAAAATCAATCCGGTCAGGAATTTTAACCGCATAAATTTTATTATCGAACGGTGATCGGATTTTTTCATAGTGATATTCAGTAGCTGCCGGATCTTCTTTTGCCCGCATGGTGCTGATGGAAAGGAAAACAGCTAATCCAGCCATCATGAAAATGGCAATACGCAATACCTTAAGCGTGAATTTATTTTTCCTTTCTTCCATCAAAAGTTATTATTCAACCTGCTTGGAATGCAAGATGTTAAGCATTAGTATTCTTCAAAGCATTTTGCTTATATAAAGGAACATTGGAGCATGCCTCACCATACATTAAGCTCTTTGCTACCGGCTGGAGCTTACGCGTGATTTCGAGATAAGCCGAAACAGGTACTGGCTTCTTGCTGCACCCTTTAATAATAATTCTCTGAGATTTGTATGGTGTAATATCCATGGCAGTAATTATTTCCTTGTAAATTTCCTCATCAAGCTTGTCCTCGGTGCAGAAATATAATCGCTTTGCAACGGGCGAAAGATAAACGGCTGATAGCATATATGCCCATACAGGAATGATGGCATCAGCGGAGCAATACACCGCCACATTTTTATCGCGGTAGGGGTTCAAGTCCATGTTCTTTAATGCATCCCTGAATTCTTTTTCCTTAAGAATTAAGCCCATAAAAAGATAGTTCTTCAGGTCAAAAGATATCTTTTCTTCCGGCGGATAAAGCGCTTCCAGATCAAAACTCAGAAGGGAGCTTTCGGCAACACGGTTAACAATTTTTTCCTGTATTTCCATGATGAAATTTAAAACGCCAAAAAGGCAGGGTAAGTTTCATTTGCCTCTGTGATCTTGTTCCATGTTAACCAACCCAAAGGGGTTGCCTTTCACCTTTTTTAGAAAAAGAGATACCGGTCATCTTCTATTTTTACCGCTTTCTTTAAGGTTTCTGGCAGGCCATATTGCAGGCGGGGTGCAAGTGATGTTAACAGTTGCTGCCTGAACTGATTATAATCTGCAATCGGCTGAGGCTTTGTGAAGGATTGAACCTGTACCACATAGACACCTTGTTCTCCAATTACCGGCTGTGATATTGATTTTTCTTTAAGCGTGAAAACAGTTCCGACTACTTTCGGCTCAAACCCAAGGTTCTCTGCAAAAGCATTGGCGAATACAACATTTGCTGCAGTCTTTACCGGTTGATTCAGCTTCGCTGCAAGTGCGTCAAGAGTTGTATTCAAAGACATATCAGCAGTAATTTGCGAAGCTATTTGCTGACCTTTCTTTTGTTTTCGCACAAGTAATTCAACCTGCTGCCGAACATCTTCTGCGGTTGCTGTCCCTTCTTTTTTTATACCGGTAACCACTGCTACAACGTAATTATTTTCTATTGGAAAGGGGGATGAAACTTCATTAAGCTTCGCTGTGTAAGACCATTTAACAATATCACGGGCAGAAGGAAGTCCCGGAAGCTGATTCGCATTTTTAAGCACACTCGGCGCTGACATTTTATTTAACTTTTGATCGGTTGCTGCTTTTTCGAATTTTTCCACCGTATTATTTTCTGATGCAAAGCGGGTGGCTTTATCAAACGCTGCCTTGTCCGTTTCACTGCTTGCTTCAAGCGGCCGTGAAATAAAATTTACCTGAACACCAGTGGTTACATTTTGAAGGCTGTCAATACGGATAAGATGGTATCCAAAATCCGAACGCACTATCTTCATTTCGCCCTGGTTACCTTCAAAGAATAAATAATGATTAAAGGAAGGCACTGTGATGCCCTGCCGGACCCAACCCAGGTCACCGCCTATTGCACCCGAGCCCTCATCTTCAGAAAAATTCTTTGCAAGTGAATCGAAAGGTTCTCCGCTTTGAATCACCTGGTAAATACTGTCTATTTTTTTATAGGCTGCAGTGGTATCAGTCCCGGGCTCAACACGTACAAGAATGTGATGAGCTTTTACCGAATCAGCTATTTCCCTGCGTTCCATCAGCTTTGCAATTTTGTAATTGCCATTTTCATAATAAGGTCCGATTACAGAGCCAGCCGGAACTTTAAAAAGCGTGTCCTTTACAAAAGCGCTGCTGATATTATCTTTTTTGTAATAAAATTTATCGAGACCCTTATCGGAATTCAGCTTAACAAGATCAGTATCATTCGGCGCAGCTAATAACCTGGAATTAATATCATTAATACTTTTCTGTACGTCTGCGGTATCATCTGCAGAAGGAAATACCGGGAAGATCACATAATCAAGCGCACGGCTCTCTTCCTGCCTGAACTGGGTAGCATGTTGCCTGATATAGTTCTCCAATTCCGAATCTGTCACTTTAATGCTTGAATCAGAAACGGTTGAATAAGGGACAGAAACAAAATTCACCGCCGCACGTGTATTCTTTTCATTGTAATCCTGCTCGGCCTGCCATTTAGGAATATACAGGGCATTTTTGATCATATCAGCATACTTTGCTGCAATTCGCTGATCTTTTTGCGCATTTTCAAAATTCACCCATCGTACACGCCGCTCGCCAGGTTGTTCATTTTGTCCTTGCTCATCGAGATGCTGATAATAGTTTCTGACTGCAAGCGGATCGAAAGTGCCCGTCTGAGGATTGGTGAAAGCTTGTTTGATTTCCGGTACAGGATCTTTTCCAAAAAACATATCCTTTAATTCTTCATTGGAGATTGTTAAACCAAGTTTATTGTATTCACTGCCATTTAATTGCTCATTTACTATTTGATTCCATGCCTGCTCGCGAATGGAAAATAAGGTATTCTCATCCAGATTGGTCTGGTTGGTTTGCAGCATATAATTCTTCTTTGCCTCTTCTACTCTCGCATCAAAATCACGGTAATGGATCTTATTGCCATCAATTACACCCACAATATCTTTATCTTTTTGAAGCAGGCTCGTATTAGAGTTGAATGCAGTTTCAAATACAAATAAGGCGAGTGATAAAATAATAATACCAACTACAATTCCTCCTAACTTACCTCTAATGATCTGAAATACTGCCATGTTACAAGTACCGGGGCTTTAAAAATGGAATGCAAATAAAAGGGAATAGGAGGGAAAATCCAAATGCTGATAGCTTAAATGCCATGCATACTGCTGCAAGTGCATTCCTTTCAAAAAAATCAGAGAATGAATTTAAATTCCTCATTTTAGCCTGCGTAACATCGTTCATACTTATCATATTCCGTATAGCTGAAGCACATATATCTTTGTCTCAAATGAATATAATAATCAGAAAAGCTGAACCCGGGGATGTAGCTGCCATACATGCACTTATCAGAGAACTGGCTGAGTATGAAAAATTTCCGTCAGCAGTTGTTACTACAGAATCTACCATGATGCGCGATGGTTTTGGATCTGAAAAAATCTTTGATGCACTGGTGTCTGATTTGGACGGTAGGATTATTGGAACGGCCATCTATTATACAGGATATTCAACCTGGAAGGGTAGATTGATTTATCTTGAAGATTTAGTAGTGCTCGGGGAATTCCGCAGATCTGGTATTGGTAAAATGCTTTTTGATGAGTTGATAAATATTGCAGTAAATACAAGTGCCTGCCAGTTGCGATGGCAGGTGCTGGACTGGAATACAACCGCCATTAATTTCTATAAGAAGTATAATGCTTCCTTTGAGAATGAATGGATCAGTTGCAGGCTTGAAAAGGAAGAATTAGAAAAGCAATACAGGAATTCTATGAAATGATAAATTCTTGATTACAAAAAAGCATCCTAATTTCATTGCTTAATAATTTTCTTTATCAGAATTTGATCATCATTTTTCATTTCAATAAAATATACGCCAGAGGCAAGTGCTGAAACATCCAGAGATTCATTCCCTGACATGAGCCTTGAAGGTATCATGAGATGGTTATTTACATCCCTTACACTCACTCTCACTGCACCTTCCGCAACCTTTACATACAACTCATCAGTGCAGGGATTGGGAAATGCCGATGCTTTTATGGTTTTTCCGGCAGATTCTGAAATTCCGGATTCAAATGAAGCAAGCGTGGCTGTCCACATTCCCCTGCCATGCGTAAAAACAAAAATGCGGCGATCAGAGGGGCGTACGCGAACCTGCTCTACAACGACATTTGGAATTTCATCAATGTGCTGCCAGTGATTTCCTGCATCGTCACTGATATACAAACCCAGATCTGTGCCGGCGAGAAAAAATGAATCTGGTCTGTACGGATCAACATCAATATAATTTACGGGCAAATTTGCCGGCAGATCTCCGCTAATGCTCGTGAATACCGGATCATCGGTAGTGCCATTGGTTACTTTCCACACCCTGGGCTGATCGGAATAATTACTAAAAGCGAGGTAGCACATGCTGCTATCAGCAGGATGCACGGTTATTCCGGCTAAAAAATCACCGCCGATTGCGGAAGGTACTTTGGATGAAAGGTCTGCCTCCCCACCCGGGTAAGCATCAAAAGCACTATTGATCCGGATAAACAAGGCGCTGCTTCCTCCGACATATACAGTGGGATTGAATGACTTGGAGATACCAATTGCATAAGGTGAGTTGCCAAAGTTCAACTGATCCATCGCAGGAAACCACGAATAACCGCCATCCAGAGTATGCCAGTATCTCCTGAGGGTTACAAAGCCCAGGTAATCGCCATTATAAAGATTAATATCGAAAGGGTTGATGAACCACGCACCCTCGTCAATAGTGCCGTCGAAATTGGCGTCCAGCTCATTGGCAGTTCCATAAAAGGTGGGGTAATCGAGATAAGCATCATCGGCACGCTGGATTGCGCCATTCTGATATGAGGCATAAACAATGTTGGGATATTGCTGATTCACAGCGCAGTAAGCACCATCTCCGCCAAGGATGGGAAAGCAATCGCCATTACCATCCTTGCAATAATGTGTACCATTATCCTGTGAGCCTCCAAAAGCACTGATGCCAGTAGGGAAAAAACTTCCTGCATAATATTGAATGGTGCTGTAGCCTTC